>JBOFFB010000138.1:0-3938 GCA_051648385.1 Allobosea sp. | reverse complement strand
AAATCCGAATGTCACTTGGCACGATTCTGGTCATCGTTCTTATCATCGCATTGCTGGGCGGGTTCAGCGGGCGCTTCGGCGGCTATGGCTACGGTTTTGGCCATGGCGGGGTCGGTGTGCTCGGCACGATCCTGATCATCGTCGTAGTCCTTATTCTGCTGGGGCGCCTTTGACTTGGATGGTGCTGCCCAGCTTGTCGTAAGGGCCACGGACTTGTTGCGTAACTCGGCCTGAGTCGTAAAAAAACGGTACTCTCTTGAGCATTGAATGGTAGAAAAACGCGCCGGTGAAAAGCTGAATGATCGACATATCTCAAATGTGGTCGATCCCCCACAACGCCGTCGAGACCAGCGCGTGACGCGTCTCATGATGAGCTACAAGTTTGCGTCCGCACGGATTGATCAGGCGGTCTTGTCTCGCGCGCCCAATCCCGGCTCAGAAATCTTGCGAGCTAGGGTGATGACATGTGTCAATGCGCGTCCGCTTGCCGTGATGCAGAATTTGTATGTTGGTCCGACAACGAAAATTCTTGAAATAGTTCGCATATCCAAAGGAGATCAGAAATGGCAGACTATGAAGCGGAAGTTCGGGCAGAGATGGCCGAGATCAAGAGTACCCTTGCTGCGCTCACCAAGTCATTGGTCGATTACGGAAAGGCACGCGTCGACGGAGTACAGGATCAAGCCTCTGACTGGTCAGATGAAGTGCTCGCCGAATCCCGCCGCGCCACCAAAAAACTGGCCAAGCAGGTGTCCCGGCTTGAAAAGAATATGGAGACAACGGTGCGCGAACACCCTCTCCAGTGGTTCCTCGGCGCGTTGGGAATCGGGTTGGTCGTTGCGATGCTGGTTCAAAAAAGCCGCGACTGAGCCCCCATGCAAAACCGCTTGAGTGACCTGGCCGCGCCCCTGACCACAGGCGTATCCGAACGGCTGCAAGATGTGGTCGGCAATGCGGCGATCCTTGGATTTGTCGCATTGCTTTCCCTGACGGCTTGGGTCGTGTGCGTTGCCGGGATTGTTTTTGTGCTGACTCCCGTCTGGGGTTTGGCACTGGCACTCTTTTTCGTAGCCCTGTTGGTTATCGCCTTTGCGCTCGTGCTGTTGGCTATCTTTCGACGGCGGACTGGCCTGCAAAAGGCGCGAGCTGCAATTCGGCAGGCTGAAAGCCGCCGCAAAAGCCGCGCAGCCCTTCTTGCCGTATTGCCCGGCGTTGCCCGCAACCGTCCCGGAGCGCTGCTGATCGGTTCAGGCCTTCTGATTGGGGCGATGATTGTCGCCGCACTGCAGCCGCAAGACGAAAAGTAGATAGGCGAAGACACAGCTTTCTTGAAAGGTTGTGCCTCAGCCGGACGAGATCCGAACCTGTGCCGGTCTTGCCGTCAAGCTTGGCCATCGTAAGGCCATCGCCCGCCACCATGGCATTCACCACCAGTTCCCAGGTGTTTGACCCCATGGTTTGATGGTGCAATCCTTTCGGATGGAAGGAAGCACTATGGGACAGGTTCGTCGCGGGAGCGCCACGACCACGCGCCACCTGCAACCACTTCGGACGTCCCGGTGCCCAGCTTGAAGGTCGGATCAACGAAGTCGATGTCGTAGGTCACATAGATCGGCTCGTCCTTGCCCGCTTCCGCAGCGGCGTTCGGATCATCCGATGATCTATCCAGCATGCTGGTAGTGACTTGGGGCGAGCATGGCGCTCTCCTTGCGATCCAGATTTTGCACGTTCGTCAGAAGAACCCCGAAGCATCCGCTTCAGTTCCTTTGCGGCTAGGCCTTACGCAACGCCATGGTTGCCTGTTTAGGCAGGTGAGGCGGCCTCCACCTCTCCGACGTCTACGCTGACGTGCAAACCCAAGCATACGGCGTCCTTCCCCTGAAAGCTGCCCGAAATCGGGGACGCTTGCGCCGGTGTTCGGGTTGTGGCCACCCGGATCAGGTCACTTCCGGCCGTGATCCGGTTGGTTGGATCGAATTCAATCCAGCCCTCGCCCGGCACGTAGACATCCGCCCAGGCATGGGTTGACCCGCCGCCCTGCAGGCCCAAACCCCTCGGTCGGTCGTTCAGATAGCCGGTGACGAAGCGGGCGGCGAAGCCAAGGCAGCGTGCGGCCTCCATGAACAAAAAGGCAAAGTCCCGGCACGTGCCGACGCCAAGTTCTGTTGTCTCGGCCGCCGACTGCGTGCCCATCTCCTCCCGCGCCGAGTAGTGCAGATTGAGGTGCAGGCAGTCGCTCAGGCTGCGCAGCACCGTCAACGCATCAGCGCCGCGCGCATCGAAGGTCGAAGCCAGCCAGGAGCGCACAGGGGATTCGTCCTGCGGGTTCTGCAGGACCAGGAATGGGGCGAGGTCCAAAGCTTCATCGTCGGAATAGCGAAACGGGAACGGACAGTTGTGCGTGCCCGCCCTGTCGCCACTCAGGTCCGATGTGTAGCGTCGCAAGAGAAGCTCACTTTCGATGACGAGTCTTTTGGTCGAGGCGTCGAATGTCGCCTCGGCGATGGAATTGCCGAACGTGTCAAAGAACCAGCGCAGAGATGCCCGTGGAGTAATCGTCAGATAGGCGTCGTCGACCCAGAGGTCATGTCCGTCTCTTGGCCTCAGCATGAGCCTGTGGGGGTTCAGCATCACTGGCCGATCATAAAGATACTCGGTCCTGTGCAGAATTCGGATTATGCTGGCCATTGGAACCTTTCTGATCGCGTGGCGTTTGACGGCGACATGTAGGCCGTTGCAAAACAGGGCTACCCGATCGGCATTCCGAGGACAGGTTTCACCATGCTCATTCGCGTCGGCTTCGAGATCGAACTGGAAAGCACCGCGCCGGTTCCCATGCTGCTGGCGCTTTCCACACACAGTGACGCCACAGGCCGGATGATCGGCGACGATCTGGTCCACCTGGATCCGAACGTCGCGACACGCCGCTACAAGGATCGCTTCGGCAACTGGATAACCCGGCTCGTCGCCCCCGCCGGCCGGACAAGACTGTTTAGCGATTGCGTCGTCGAAGTGGACGGGTTGCCCGACGCAGATGTGCCTGACGCCATCCAGCACGCCATTCCGGACCTTCCTGACGAGGTCTTGCAATACCTCATTCCCAGCCGCTACTGCGACAGCGACAACCTGACCCAGGACGCTTGGCGGCTGTTCGCCACAACCCCGGAAGGCTGGGGCCGTGCAAAGGCCATCACCGCTTTCGTCCACCAACACGTCACATTCGGCTATCAGTTTGGTCGTGCCACCAAGACCGCATCCGAGGTCTTTCGTGAGAAGACCGGCGTTTGCCGCGACTTCGCCCATCTGGCGATCTCGCTTTGCCGGGCCATGAACATTCCCGCCCGCTATGCCAGCGGCTACCTTGGCGACATCGGCGTTCCCTATTCGGGCGCGGGTGATTTCTGCGCCTGGTTCGAGGTATTCCTCGGCGGAAAGTGGCATACCCTTGATGCGCGTTACAACGTCCCCCGGATCGGCCGCGTGCTGATGGTTCGCGGGGCAGATGCTTCGGACGTTGCCATGATCACGTCGTTCGGGAGCTACCAGCTTCGATACTTCCGGGTCTGGACAGACGAGGTCGACCCGACTCTCTCCGAGATTGACCTGAAGGACATGCTGACGGTCCGTCCCGACGCTGAACCCCTGATCTTCCCGTCGTCTGCCCGCGCGGCGTAAGGCCGGACCTACCCACTGGTATCGCCGCCCGCGCCAGTTCCCGGTTCGAGGGACAAATGGGGTTGGGACGCAAGAATTCGAGCCATTGCTTGCCTTCCTAGGTCGGTACGATCCATGACTGCTTCACCGCTGCATCCGCAAATCTTCGCCGCATCAAGCTGGGAGAACTTTCCCGCCACGATCAGAAGCATAGCCTCCCGCTGGATGACGGGCAGTGCAGCAAACGCCCGATGGAACCCGTCCAGGTGCTTAACGCCCGTATC
>JBOFFB010000137.1:0-2218 GCA_051648385.1 Allobosea sp. | reverse complement strand
TCGTCGGCTGCCTTGACCGCGCGGGGCGTTGCGTTGATCCACTCGACGCTGTGAGCATAGTGCTTGAGCTTGTCAGCCGGGTTCTTGGCGCTGTCCTCGAAAACAACAGCCCCACGTTCGCCAATCACCACGAGGCGCTGCTCCTTGAACGGATGCAGCCACGAGCAGAAGACATGGGCTTTCACGCCGTTAGCGAAGGCCATCTGCACCTGGCAGAAATCTCCGATGCTCGGGTGCAGCGTCGGTGCTGAAAAGGCGCTGACGTTGGTAGGTTCCTCGCCGACCAGACTGAGGATCATTGACAAGTCATGCGGCGCAAACGACCAGAGCACGTCCTCCTCGCGGCGCAGGATGCCGTAGGACAGCCGGTTCGAGTAGACGTATGTCAACCGCCCGATGGCACCCGAGGCGACAAACGCCTTCAATGCGATGAACGCCGGATGATATTGCAGCAGATGTCCGACCATCAACTGAAGTCCGCGCTCAGCGGCGAGCTTCACCAGAGCCGCACCATCTTTGACCGTAAGCGCTAACGGCTTCTCGACATAGACATGTTTGCCGGCTTCAAGGGCTTGGCGGGCAATGTCGAAATGTGTTTCTGCGGGTGCGGCAATGACGACGCCATCGATACCGGGATCGTTGAGAGCCTCGCCAAGTGTCAGCGCCTTGGTGCCGTGCTGAGCAACCAGCGCATCACGCACAGCGGGGTTTGCTTCGACAATACCCGCGAGAGCGCCAAGCCCGGCAAAATCACGAACCAGGTTCTTGCCCCAGTAGCCGCAGCCAATCACGGCGACGCGGGGCTGTGCCTCGGAATGTGAGTTCATGAGGTGGACTCCAGATCAGGCGATCACGCCTTGAAGATATGCGGGCCGGCAATCTTGTGCCGCGCGCAGACATTGCGTGTGTCGATCACGCACGTCGCATGGGTCGAGAGGAGCCCGTAATCGACATCGTCGTGATCGGTCGCAATCAGGACGGCATCAAATGACCTGAGACTGTCACCGTCAAAGGGCACCGACTTGCGGCCGGTCAGATTGGCATGCTCGCGTGTGGGTGGTATCACCGGAATGAACGGGTCATGGAACTCAACATGAGCTCCGCGTTTTTCGATCAACTCGATGAGTTTCAACGATGGGCTCTCGCGCATGTCGTCGATATTCTTCTTGTAAGCGAGGCCCAGCACGAGGATGCGGGCTGACGACAGGTTTTTGCGAGAATGCTGGTCCAGTACCTCGGCCAGACGGTTGACCACCAGATATGGCATGCCCGAGTTGATCTGGCCCGCAAGCTCGATGAATCGGGTCGTGATGTCGAACTCGCGCGCCTTCCATGTCAGATAGAACGGATCAATCGGAATGCAGTGTCCGCCAAGGCCGGGGCCTGGATAGAACGGCATAAAGCCGAACGGCTTGGTCTTGGCCGCATCGATGACTTCCCAGACATCGACGCCCATGACGGAGAAGACTGTCTTGAGTTCGTTGACGAGCGCAATATTGACCGCCCGGAAGATATTCTCCGTCAGCTTGACAGCTTCGGCCGTTGCGCTGGAGGAGACGGGAACGGTCTTCACCACGAGTTGCGAATACAGCGCGTCAGCGATGGCAAGTGCCTCAGCGCCATCTGCGCCCACAACTTTCGGGATTGTCGATGTGCCGAAGTCGGGGTTGCCCGGGTCTTCCCGCTCCGGCGAGAAGGCCAGAAAGAAGTCGCTGCCGCTGGTCAGGCCGCTGGTGCGCTCAAGGATCGGCCGCATCAACTGGTCAGTTGTTCCCGGATATGTGGTAGACTCTAACACCACGAGCTGGCCCTTGCGCAGGCTCGCTGCGATCGCTTCGGTTGTCTTGACCACATAGGTCATATCCGGTTCGCGGTGTTTGTTGAGAGGCGTGGGGACCGCGATCAGCAGCGCGTCCGGCTCATGCATGCGTTTGAGGTCAGTGGTTGCTATAAAACGACCGTTCTTGACGCCTTCGACAATCAGGTCCATCGGGATGTGTTTGATTGCGCTCTGGCCAGAATTAAGCTGGTGAACGCGCCCTTCATCAATATCAAAACCGATGACAGAGAACCCTTGCCGCAGCGCCGCCAGGGCGAGTGGAATTCCTACATATCCCATCCCGATGATACCGATGACAATCTTCCGGTCACGTATACGGTCAAGGAAATCAGTTATCGCTCCACCAGGTGTTGTCATAGCTTTGGTCACAATCATATC
>JBOFFB010000136.1:0-2417 GCA_051648385.1 Allobosea sp. | reverse complement strand
GGCCGGATCGAGGGCCTCTTCTGACGAACGCCTGGTCACAACATCACCGTGACAATGCCGCAAAGCGCTCCTAGCGTTTTCGCTTAACTGGAGCCGCCGTGGCGGAACACAACATGACCGAACAGCCAGCCTTCAACATCGCAATCTATTCCGACATCATCTGCCCATGGTGCTACCTCGGCAAGCGCCGTCTGGAAGATGGTCTGCGCCAAGCCGGCATCGACGAAACCGACATCGCCTGGCTGCCCTACGAACTCAATCCCGCCATGCCGACTGAGGGCATGGACCGCACGGCCTATCTTGAAGCCAAGTTCGGTGCTGGCAAGCGCATCGAAATCGAGGAGAGGCTGTCGGCAGCAGCGCGCGAGGACGGCATCGCCTTCAACTGGCATCAGGTCAAGCGGACGCCCAACACCCGCAAGGCCCATATCCTCACCGCACTTGCCGCCGGTCAGGGCATGGGACATCTGGCCACCGGCGCGCTGATGAAGGCCTATTTCGAGCAAGGCCGCGACATCGGCGAGAATGAGGTCCTGATCGACATCGGCATTGGTCTTGGTCTGAGCGCAGCTGAAATGCAGGCGGCTTTTCGTGATGCGTCGCTGAATGAGGAGATCGAGCGGCTGGAGGCACAGGCCGCCGGAATGGGCGTGCAAGGCGTGCCGTTCTTCATCGTCAACAACCGCTACGGCGTTTCAGGCGCGCAACCGGCGGCGATGTGGGCCGAGGCCCTGCCGAAAATGCTGACCGAGCCCGTCTGAGCACGAAACGCCAACAACCGTTGCGCTGAACGCTGGCCTGTCCTAATTCCTAGGGCGTTGCCATCTCCGGAGACGCCCGCCCATGTTCCGCCGCATTGCCGCACTCGCATTGTCATGCCTGCTGTGGAGCCAGCTTGCCGCCGCACAGGAACGCGTTGTGACCGTCTACAACTGGAGCGATTATGTCGATCCGCGTGTTCTGGAGGATTTCACGAAAGAGACCGGCATCAAGCTCGTCTATGAAACCTACGATAACAATGAGATCGTCGAGACGAAACTGCTGGCCGGAAGATCCGGCTATGATGTGGTTGCACCTTCCGGTCCGTTCCTGTCGCGGCTGGCAAAGGCAGGGATTTTTCTCAAACTCGACCGGACCAAGCTGAAGAATGCGGGCAACATCTGGCCGGAGGTGGCACAGCGCCTCGCTTCACATGATCCGGGCAACCAGTTCGCTGTCAACCACATGTGGGGCACGACCGGCATCGGCATCAATGTGAAGAAGGTTCAGGAGCGGCTGGGTGCCACTGTGCCGCTCAACTCGTGGGATCTCGTGATGAAGCCGGATTTGTCCGGCAAGCTGAAGGATTGCGGCATCCACATGCTGGATGCCCCCGAGGACATCATGCCGGGTGTGCTGAACTATCTCGGCCTCAATCCGGACTCGAAGGCCGAAGCCGACCTGCGCAGGGCGGCCGATGCGCTTGTCCGCATCCGTGGCAACATCCGAACTTTCCACTCATCCGAGTACATCAATGCTCTGGCCACTGGCGATATCTGCATGGCGATCGGTTATTCGGGCGATATCCTGCAAGCCAAGAAGCGCGCCGAGGAGGCCAGAAACGGCATAGAAATTTCGTACATCATTCCCAAAGAAGGGGCACTGATGTGGTTTGATTCCTTCGCCATCCCGTCAGATGCAAAGAACCCCGATGAGGCGCATGCCTTCATCGACTTCATGCTCAGGCCCGAAATCGCGGCGCGCAACACCAATTTCGTCGCTTTTGCCACTGGAAACCTGCCCGCGCGGGCGTTGGTCAGCCGGGAGATACGGGAAAATGCCGGCGTTTATCCTGACGAAGCAACATTCAAGCGCCTGTTCACCAACACCGCTGGCGACGACCGCGCACAGCGTGTCGTGTCACGGTTATGGACACGGGTGAAAACCGGGCGGTGAGGCCATTCTTCCGTGGCACGCAAGGTCTCACACCCGCATCGGCATCAGCACATAGAGCGCGCTGGCGCCCTCGCGGTCCTGGATGACGGTCGGTGAACCGGGGTCGGCGAGCCTGAACAACGCGGTATCGCTGTCGAGTTGCGCCGTGATGTCGAGCAGATAGCGCGCATTGAAACCGATATCGAGCGGAGCGGCGTCATAATCGACCTCGATCTCCTCCGTTGCGGAGCCCGAATCCGGATTGGTGACGGCCAGGGTCATGCGCCCGTCCGCCATCGACAGTTTCACGGCGCGGCCACGCTCCGACGAGATGGTCGAGACGCGATCAACCGAGATGGCGAACTCGGCACGGTTGACGGTCAGGCGCTTGTCGTTGCCGGACGGGATGACGCGGCCATAATCCGGGAATGTGCCGTCGATCAGCTTCGAGGTCAGCACCACATCGCCGATGCTGACCTTGATCTTGGTGGCGGAGAGTTGCA
>JBOFFB010000135.1:0-1787 GCA_051648385.1 Allobosea sp. | reverse complement strand
TGCGGTGCTCTGGCCACACTGAATCAACCGGGCGCGGGGATGGCCCCTGCGGCGCGGTATCTGCATCAGCTTTCTTTTTGGGGCTGTGCGTGACGGCTGAAGCCGCGCCAATAGCCACGGTTCCGCGTGTGGCGCCCGATCTTTTTTGGAGAGATGAGATGACGACACAAACCCCGATGGGCGTGATCTACGACATGCCAGCCGACGAATACCACGCGATCCCGGCGCTCAGTGCGACAGGCTTGAAAGCGCTCGCTCGCTCCGCCTGGCACTACAAGAACCGCCCCGACATCAAGCCGACGCGGCCGATGCTGCGCGGCACGCTGGCGCACTGCGCGGCGCTAGAGCCGCACGCGATGGCCGAGCGTTATGTCGTTGTCCCCAGCGATGCCCCCAGGCGCCCGACTCGCGCGCAGTGGGAGGCGAAGAAGCCCAGCGACGACAGCCGCGCCGCGATGAGCTGGTGGGCTGAATTCAACGCCAGCGCAGAAGGTCGGCAGATTGTCAGCGCCGAGGACTACGCCATCACTCAGATGCAGTTGCAAGCCCTGGCCGACGAGCCGACGATTGCCGGCATTCTGAAGGACGGGGTAGGCGAGGCGTCGGTGTTCTGGCGCTGCAATCGAACAGGCGTGTACTGCAAAGCGCGCCCCGACTGGATGACGCCAGCAGTCGGGCGGCGCGTCACGCTGCTGGACTTGAAAAGCACCGCTGACGAATCCCCAAGCGGCTTTGGCCGTGCTGCCGCACGCATGGGCTACCACCTGCAGCGCTCGCACTACGTTGATGGCGTGCAGCAGGCCACAGGATGGGCTGTTGACGAGTTTGTGTTTGCCGCCGTCACCAGTGCGCCACCTGTGCTGGCCGTGCCGTACTTCCTGACGGATGCAATCAAGGAACAGGCTGACGACGAACGCGCCGAGTTGATGGACATCTACGCCAGGTGCCTCGAAAGCGGGCACTGGCCTGCATACGGCGCTGGCCTGCAGATGCTTGACTTCCCCGCCTACGCCAAGCGCGACAGCGAAGTCGAAGTGTCTTTTGCCGACTAAAGCACGGAGCTACAAATGATCGACATCACCGACCTCCGCTCGACCATCGTCCCAAAAAGCGACCAACTCAACTCGGAGCAGTTGCTGGGCGGCCCAATGACGATCACCGTCACCGACGTTCGCACCGGCAGCGGAGAGGATCAGCCCGTTTCGATCCACTACGAGAACGACAACGGCCGACCATTCAAGCCATGCAAGACCATGCGCAAGGTGCTGATCTTGGCGTGGGGCCACGACGCTAGAAACTGGGTCGGACAGAGCATGGTGCTATTCAACGATCCTAGCGTCAAGTTTGGCGGCATGGACGTTGGCGGGATACGCATTAGCCACATGACCGGCATCCCTAAAACCATTCACGTCAATCTGACCGCGACGAAGGGCAAGAAAGCGCCGCACACCATCCAAGCGATGACAGTTGACAAGCCTGCCGTGCCCGCAGACTGGCCGGATAAATCGTTTGCGCTGCAGCTTCCTCGTTGGGCAAAAGCCGTCGGGTCAGGCATTAAGACCGTCGCCGACATCATGGAGATGGCGCAGAAAAAAGGCGGGCTGACGGATGAGCAGCGAGCGCAAATCGAAGCGCTGCGATCTGGAGATGCGACATGAGCAATGAACACGACAAGCCCGCAACTCTGCCCCTCGGCGCGATCTGCGGGCGCCTGGGCTTCACGATCAGCGGCGCATTCCTGGCCGAGCAACTGCACGTCCGGCCGGCCGCGACGCCGCTGTACTGCC
>JBOFFB010000134.1:0-6805 GCA_051648385.1 Allobosea sp. | reverse complement strand
CTGGCAACGGGCGGAGATTTCCCGGTGCAGGCCATCCAGGTCGGGTCAGCTGGCTTCGGATTGCAGTTTCATCCCGAGGTGACACCGGCGATGATGTATCGCTGGACGACCCGCGCCCATGAACGGCTGGTGCTGCCGGGAGCGCAACCGCGCCACGCGCATTTCGAAGGCTGGTACCAGCATGACCGTGCTGTTGCAGCTTGGCTCGGTGCGTTCCTCGATCATTGGCTGGGGCTGGGTGAGGAACGGACGATCTGAGCGGACCTGACCAGTGATACCGGCGGTGCGTTTGCAGGATTCTGTCATCTGAGTTACAGCCCAAAGCTGAAACGATCTTCACCGCAGCCGTACTGGAGCTGTCATCCACAGGCAAGGTCGCGGTGCAACTGCACCGCGTGCATCCTGACCTTGAGCATCCTGGCCACGAGCACCCCGAACAACGAGTCCATCGCCATGCAATCCATCCTTGATGTCGTCGATCTTGCGCTCAACCTCTACACGTGGCTGGTGATTGCTTCAGCCATCATCAGCTGGCTGGTGGCCTTCAACGTGGTCAACACCAACAATGACGTGGTGCGCATGATTGGGGATTTTCTCTACAGGGTGACAGAGCCCGCCTTGCGCCCGATCCGCAAGATCATGCCGAACCTTGGCGGCATCGACATCTCGCCGATTATCCTGCTGCTCGGCATCTTCTTCCTGCAAAGCATCATCGCGCGCTATCTGCGCCCGCTGGTGTTTTGAGAAGAATTACCGTGCCGCGATGGGCCACAGGTCGGGCACGCTGAGCACGAGCGCCGCCAGACCCGCCGCAATGAACGGGAACGGCAGACTGGCGATGATGCGCAGGCGCACGAACCAGGGTGGCATGAACGGCAACTCCCAGATCAGCATGCGGTTGAGCGTGTAGAGCGACCAGCCGGTCACGAATGCCACCACCTGCGGCAGACCGGCGCCAGCTTTCAGCGCGGCGGCACCAAGTGCGAACCCGACCACTGGCCCTCCCGGCGTCAAGGCGCCGGCAATTGCGGCGATGGTGACACCGAGCACGCCTGAGCCCGCGCCGAACCAGCCGACGATCTGGTCTTGAGGCAGGGCCCTGGCGATGAAGCCGGAACCGATGACCCCCAGTGCAAGGCGCGGCAGAAGATGCAGGACTTCGCGAGACGCTGCACTGACGGAGAGCTTCAAGGTGCCATCATGGCGTTTCCACGCCGTCAGCATCAGCCAGGCAACGATTGCATAGAGCAGCAAGGTCAGCGCCAGCAGGATCATGTGCCAGGCCTTGTGCCTGACATGCTGACTGGCAGCCAGCGTGCAACAAGTCCTGCAGCAACCGGCATCCAGCACGACACCAGCATTCTCAGACCAACGATGTCAGCCCCGAAAAACGGCAATTCCCAGATCACCGCACGGTTGAGCCCAATCAGCAACCAGCCCGTGACGAAGGCCACGGCAGCACCGCGATCAGCGCCGATCACCAGAAGCGCAGCGGCCAGCGGAAATACCGTGAACGGCCCGGCAGGGAACAGGAAGCCGATGAAGGCGGCAATCATCAGGCCCCTCAGGCCCGAGCCTTCGCCAAGCCAGCGCACGATGACCTCTCGTGGAACGAGACGGCGGATCAGTTCGCCGATCAGTGTGCCTGCGATGACTTTCGGAAGGATCTCGCCAAGAAGCCAGATATCATCGATGAAGATGTTGCGGACGATCTCCGTGCCGTCGCGCTGCCAGACGATGGCCAGTGACAGCGTGGTCAGCCCGGCGATCAGCCAGAAGCTCCAGTCAAACAGGCGTCGGGGCGATTTGTCCAAGGTGAGCGGCGTCCAGCATGCGAAAAAGGCCGGGCAGATGCTGCCCGGCCTTGTCACTTGTGTCGTCGATCTTGCCCGTCCGCAACCCTTGCGGGTTGCATGGCGGGTGTTGGTTTTTCAGGCCTTCACGCCGGTCGCAGCATCGTCGATCTGGGCGGTGAGGTGCGGATCCAGGCCAAGCGCGGCACCAAGATTGCCGAGGAAGTCGACCTCGTCCTGGGTGTCCGGCTCGATGGCGAGGCGGGCCGCGGTGTAGACCTGCGCTGCAAGCTCCGGTGTTTCAGCACCGGCGGCAAGGTCTTCGATCGAGGCAGGGTTTGCCATC
This sequence comes from Allobosea sp., assembly GCA_051648385.1. Taxonomy (GTDB): domain Bacteria; phylum Pseudomonadota; class Alphaproteobacteria; order Rhizobiales; family Beijerinckiaceae; genus Allobosea. Next base: position 4,666 of record JBOFFB010000134.1, on the reverse strand, counting down.
TCGCCTTCAAGCCAGGCATTGGCTGCAGGATCGAACCCGGCTTCCTTCAGGCCGCCGATGATCGACTGACGCTCCTGCTCGTCGACCAGGCCGTCTGCGGCTGCGGCGGCGATCATCGAACGGATCAGCAGGATCGCGGTTTCGTTGGATGCGGCTTCTGGCTCGAAGCCCGAGCCGGCCGGGGCTGCAAGCGCCGGGGTCGAGGCATCGCCCATCACGGGGCTGCCAGCCTGATGGTTCTGGTATGCCTTGTAGGCCAGACCGCCGATGAGAGCGAGGCCGCCAAGCGCCGCTGCCGAGCCCACCACCGAGCGACCGGTCTTGGAGCCGAGCACCAGTGCGGCAAGGCCGCCGAGGCCCGCGCCGGTCATCATCTGGTTCTGGCCCGCGAACTCCTTCGCCTTGTTGAGCAGGTCACCGGCCTGGGTGCCGGCAAGACGGCCCTGAAGCTGATCCATGGCACCTGTCGCCATGTTGCCGGCCTGGCCGGCGAGCCCGCCTGCCTGCTGGCCTGCGTTCTGGGCACCCTGGCCAAGCTGGCCGAGCACTGAACTCAGCATGCCGCCGAGGCCGCCTGCAGCCGCACCGCCACCTTGCGCCATGTTCTGCGCCGTCTGGCCGGCTTGCTGGGCTGCGCCCTGCGCGCCTTGCGTGACCTGACCGAGCACAGAGCTCAACATGCCGCCAAGCCCACCACTTGCCTGACCACCACTTGCCTGACCGCCCTGTTGCGTTGCCTGCGATCCTGCACTGACAAGTGCGTTCAAAAGTGATTTCGCATCGAACATGGTGTTCTCCCTCTGCAGCGCAGCTTTGCGCGTTGATGCAGATGTAATCATCGTAAAATGTCATACCAGTGACTATGGCAAAAAAGCTGCTCGCCAACGCTCATGCTTGCTGGTTGCTGTCGAACAGGCTTGCCGCTTGCCGAGCCAGCGCCGTGATGGCTGCAAAATCTCCCGCTGCGATCAAGCTTGCGGGCGTGATCCATGAGCCGCCAAGCCCGGCGACATTCGGCAAGGCGAGATAGGTGGGCGCCTTGGCTGCATCGATGCCGCCCGTCGGGCAAAAGGCGAGATCTTGCAGCACCGGCAGAAAGCCCTTGAGGGCAGCCACGCCGCCAGAGCTTTCAGCCGGAAAGAACTTCAGCGTGCGAAAGCCGAGCTCGCGCAGACGCATAGCTTCCGAAATCGTGGCGATCCCTGGCAGAAATGGCACAGTGCATTGTGCAGCCGCTTCCGCCAATGTTGGTGTCACGCCGGGACTGACCAGAAAGCGCGCACCTGCATTGATGGCGGTGACGATCTGGCTCTTGTCGAGCACGGTGCCGAGGCCGAGCGTGGCTTCGGGCACATGCCGCGCGATGGCTTCGGTGACCTTCAGCGCGTTCGGGCTGCGCAAGGTCATTTCGACCACTGGTAGCCCCCCGGCCACGAGCGCGCGGGCCAGCGCCACGCCGGCATCCGGATCATCGATGCTGACGACCGGCACGATCCGGGCCAGCTTGAAGATATCACGGGCGGCGAGCTGGGCGGCTGTGGGTTGAATGGTCATGGCGGCAGTCTCTTGAAAAGAGGTCTTCTCAGTTTTGGGATCGGCGGGTGCCGACCTGTGTCGCGAGCGGCAGGCCGGAGGTGTCTTTGAGGGTCTCCAGCACGATCTCGGATCGTACCCGCGCCACGCTTTCATGCGGCAGAAAGACGTCGTTGACCAGTGCAGAGAGCTCCTTCAGATCACGCACCGCCAGCTTGATCAGGTAGTCCGCTTCGCCAGTCAGCGCATGGGCTTCGAGCACGGCGGGGGTCAGGCGCACCAGATCGCGGAAGCGGCGGGCATTGTCACGGCTATGTGTGTCGAGCGCGACGTGAATGAACACGGTGACACCGAGGCCGACAGCCAGCGGGTTGATCAGGGCGCGATAACCCTGAATGACATCGCTCTCCTCAAGCCGCAGACGGCGGCGCGAAACCTGGCTGGCAGACAGCCCGATGCGCTCGGCGAGGGCGGCATTGGTCAGTGATGCATCGTCCTGCAAAGCAGAAACCAGCCGCCAGTCAAATTGATCGAGTTCGGCCATTTCGTGCACCATAAAGCCAGATCATGCACGTTCCACGCTCATTGTGAAGCCCGTGCATGCGCTTCGCACACATCGTGCGCTTGCGCTGAGCTATGCTGACGCGAGAAAGTTCAAACCTTCCGGAGGAACACCATGGGTCCGTTTCCGCACGATGCCGAGCCGCCAGCCATCACGCCCGCGAATCCGATGGGCACCGACGGGTTCGAGTTCGTCGAATTCGCCCACCCCGAGCCCGAGAAGCTGAAAGCGCTGTTCGAAACGATGGGCTTCACCGCCGTGGCGCGTCATCGCTCCAAGAACGTGACGCTTTACCGCCAGGGCGACGTAAATTTCGTGGTCAATGCCGAGCCCGACTCCTTCGCCCAGCAGTTTGCCAGCGAACACGGACCTTGCGCCTGCGCCATGGCATTCCGTGTGGTCGACGCCAACTTCGCCTATCAGCGCGCCATCGCGCTCGGCGCTGAGCCCTATCAGGCCAAGGTCGGGCCGATGGAGTTGAACATTCCCGCCGTGAAGGGCATTGGCGGCTCGTTGCTCTACTTCGTCGACCGCTATGGCGACAAGGGTTCGATCTGGGATGTGGACTTCGTCTGGATAGGCGAGCGTGACCCGAAACCCGAGCCTGCCGGCCTCTACTATCTCGACCACCTGACCCACAACGTGCAGCGCGGGCGCATGGATTTCTGGGCAGGTTTCTATGAAAAGCTGTTCAACTTCCGTGAGATCCGCTTCTTCAACATCGAAGGCAAACTGACGGGCTTGATCAGTCGTGCGCTAACCTCGCCCTGCGGCAAGATCCGCATCCCGATCAACGAAAGCCTCGACGACAAGAGCCAGATCGAGGAATACCTCAGGCTTTACAAGGGCGAGGGCATCCAGCACGTGGCGATGGGCTCGCGCGACGTCTATGCCTCGGTCGAGGCGCTTCGGGCGCGAGGCCTGCCCTTCATGCCCAAGCCGCCGCAAACCTATTACGACCGCATCGATGCCCGCGTGCCGGGCCATGGCGAGGATGTGGCGCGGCTCGATGCCAACGGCATCCTGATCGATGGCGAGGGCGCGGTGGCGGTCGGAGACAAAGAAGGCCGCATGTCGAAGGTGCTGCTGCAGATCTTCTCAGGCACGGTGCTTGGACCGATCTTCTTCGAGTTCATCCAGCGCAAAGGCGACGAAGGCTTCGGTGAGGGTAATTTCCGTGCGCTGTTTGAATCGATCGAGGAGGATCAGGTGAGGCGCGGGGTGCTGACGGCAGCGGAGTGAGAGCTTTCACCCCGTCATGAAGTCGACCGAAGCTGCCAAAGTCGCCGGCGCATACAGAATGCGCCGATGGCCGAGGCCGGGCAGCGCTTTGAGCGTGACATGATCGCCTGAGGCTGCAATCGCTTCGGCGCTGGCGAAAGACACTTCCTTGTCATTGGGCGCATGCAGCACCAGCGTTGGCGTTTGCGTCGTTCGCAGCACGTCGACTGTCTCGAAAGTGGCAAGCTCACGCCCGGTGAGGCGCTTCACATTGGCGTCAAACCAGTGCTGACTTTGATCGTTGAGGCCAATGAACCGGCCAAAGCCATGAAAAAGCTGAGGCATCGAATGCGGTGCCGCAATCAATACCAGCCGCTTGATGGGTAGACGAGGATGGGGCTCTACCAAGCCGCCGATGAGCGCGGGCGCGATGGCGCCACCGAACGAGTGGCCGATGATTCCATGCCATGGCCCGGTGGTCGCATGCAGTGCCTGCAGAGCCGCGATGGCGAGCGGAATGTGCAGCCGTTGCCCCGAAGCCTCGCCATGTCCTGGCAGGTCACAGGCAATGACGTCAAAACCCGCGTCCGTCAGCGGCGCAACAAATGCCGTCATGAAGATAGCGCGCCCGGTCCAACCGTGCAGCAACAGCACCTTGCCGCGTGATGGCATGCGGGCGCTGGCGAACGCGAAGGTGCGGATCGTACCGTCTGGAAAGCCGCGGCCGTTATAGGCTACATCTGTGATTGTCGCGTCGCGCAGGCGGTCTTTTGCCTGATCTGTGGCCTTGCGTTCACCCTCGCTCAGATTCGGCAAACGCGGCGGGGTGCAGAAGCGGTCGAACATCAGATTGCCGGTCAGACGAGGCGCGATGACCGAACCCGCCCTTACGAGTTGGCGGATGACCTGCAAACCGAGCTGTGCCATTCTCATCACCATCGTTCAAAGCTGAACATGAACGTTCAACCATGAACTATATTGTTCAAGGCTGAACAAAATCAAGGGTGAAATGTGCCGAAAGTGCTGACGTGAGCAAACCGCTTGTTGGGCCCGAGGCCCAGCCCGGTCAGATGCCTTGGGACATGCCGCGTTTTCGCAACTGGATTGCGGTGGCCAAGGTGCATGCACTGGTTGAAAAAGCCATGGCGACAGGGCTGGCACCGCTCGCGCTCAAACTGCCGCACTATGACATCCTGGCCAATGTCTACAGATTCTCGGGATTGACCCAGCAGGATCTCGCCAACCGGATGCTGGTTGGCCGATCCAACTTGTCGATGCTGCTGCCGGAGCTGGAGCGGCGGGACCTGGTGCAGCGACTGCCCGACGTCCAAGACAAGCGGGTCAGGCGGC
>JBOFFB010000133.1:0-6891 GCA_051648385.1 Allobosea sp. | reverse complement strand
GTGGGCGATACCTCCAAGACGCTGCTCTGCCCGATGCCCGGTCTCGTGAAGGCCATCACGGTAAAGGCCGGGCAAGAGGTCAAGGCTGGCGAGATGCTCTGCATTGTCGAGGCCATGAAGATGGAAAACGTGCTGCGCGCCGAGAAGGACGCGACCGTGACCAAGCTCAACGCAAAGGAGGGTGACAGCCTCGCCGTGGATGCCGTGATCATGGAATTCGCCTGATGGGAGACGTGCCCGCTGGCCTGCCGGTTGCGCTGATCGACGGTTATCGCGCTTTTGTCGCAGGCAGGCTGCCGCAGGAGCAGCAACGCTTTGCCGAACTTGCCGCCGACGGGCAGTCGCCGAAGGTCATGCTGGTGGGTTGCTGCGACAGCCGCGTGCCGCCTGAGGTCATCTTCAATGCGCGGCCCGGCGAATTGTTTGTCGTGCGAAATGTTGCCAACCTTGTGCCGCCCTACAAGCCGGATAGCGAGTTGCACGGCACGAGTGCTGCGCTCGAATATGCCATCCAGGCGCTCAAGGTGGAGCATGTGGTGGTGATGGGTCATGGCCGCTGCGGCGGCGTGCGCGCGTTCGCCGAGCAGGACCGGGCAGTGCTGTCGCCGGGCGATTTCGTCGGGCGCTGGATGTCGCTGCTGGAACCCGCCGCCGAGAAGGTGGCAGCCGAGGATCGCGCAGTGCCAGATCGTTTCGCGGCACTGCTCGAAGTGCTGGGCCTCCAGCAGAGCCTCAAGAACCTGCGCACATTTCCCTGTGTCCAGATCCTCGAAGGGCGAGGGCGGCTCAAGCTGCATGGCGCGCATTTCGATGTGCGGACGGGCTCGCTTGCCTGGCTCAGGGAGAGCGATGGCGTGCTGGTGCCGGTGTCGGATGCGCGGCGCGCGATGCCGATTGTCTGCTCGCCGGTGCCCGAGCTTGGTGTTATGCCTGCGCGGTCTTGAGGGAGATCGATGCCGCTCTACTTCGCCTATGGTGCCAACATGGACCGCGACGCGATGGCCACGCGCTGTCCGTCATCGCGCCCGCTTGGCCGGGCGAAACTGGCGCGTCACCGCTTTATCATCACGCGCGATGGTTATGCATCGGTGCTGCGCGACCCGCGCGCCATGGTGCACGGCGTGATCTGGGATCTGGCGCTGTCCGACATGCGCGCGCTCGACAAGTTCGAGGAGGTTGACCGGGGGCTTTACGCCAAGATCATGCAACCGGTGATCACCGAAGAGGGCTCGCGCCGGGCGCTGGTCTATGTCGGGTCCAGTGCCGCAACCGGAAGTCCGCGTACCGGTTATCTTGAGGCGGTGGTGGCCGCTGCGGAAACCTGGAGCCTGCCGCCGGCGTATGTGATGGACATGAAGCGCTTCTTGCGCTCCGGACCAGCTCTTGTAGGCTCAGGGCTTGTTGCGCAGGCGATGCCGCTGCTGCCCAACAATGGCGTACAGCCACGTGCCGCCGCGCCGCAAACAACCGTTGGCAAGCCGCAGCGTGCCTCGGATGCGTGGAGCTGGAAGCCGTGAGGCCATCACTCATCCCGTCACGAACCTCGCCCCCAGCCGGACCGTTGCCGTGATCGCGAAGGCGATGATGATGAAGGTCAGCACACGGTGGCGCGTGGTCTTGTCGGGCAGATAGGGCGCGAGCTGCCGCGAGATGAATTTGCGGAAGAGCCAGATGCCAAGCGCGGTGCCAGTCAGAAACCAGGTCAAGGGTGAAGCCTGTCTATCTTGAGTCAATTCAGGGCTTTGGCGGCACGATTTCAACTGTTGCGCCAGCAGCCTTCCAGGCACCAAATCCGCCAGAAACATGGGCCACGGGCGTGAGGCCCATGTCTTGCGCGGCTTTCGCTGCCAGCGCCGAACGCCAGCCACCGGCGCAGAAGAAAACAAAGCGCTTGTTCTCTTGAAAGACGGGTTTTGCGTATGGGCTGTCCGGATCGATCCAGAATTCGAGCATGCCGCGCGGGCAATGGAATGCACCGGGCAGCTTGCCTTCACGCTCGAGTTCTCGTGGGTCGCGCAGATCGACGAAGACCACGTCTGGCAAACCGTGCAGTGCGACAGCCGCCGCAACATCAATCGTCTCGATCTCGTTTTCGGCTTCGGCGAGCAAGGCTTTGTAGCCCTTGGTGATTGTCTGGCTCATCTCACTGGCTCCATGGTCCGTAGGGTGATAACCGGTTCGGTCTGTTTTGGGGAGTGGCACAATGACGGATGCAAGCCAGGACGACGTTGGCGACATCGAAGTCACAATCCTGAGGCTGGTCGCGGAACGTGGTCTGGACAAAACCATTTGCCCATCCGAGGCGGCGCGTGCAATTGGTGGCCCGCACCCCGATGGCTGGGGGCCGTTGATGCAGCCCGTGCGCAAGGCAGCGGTGAGGCTCGCTCATCAAGGCGCGCTCGTGATCACGCGCAAAGGTCGGGTAGTTGACCCAGACAACTTCAAGGGCGTGTACCGGCTTGCGCTGCCACCTGTCGAGGGCTGAGAGGCGCGCTCAAGGGCCGGGCAACAGACTGTCGGTATAGCCAGCCAGCCGATAGACTACGAGGCCGATCCATTCCTTGACAGCCAGATCGGTCAGCGAAAGGCCGTGTGAGAACCCTCGGTTGAGCTGGCGATAGTCGCGCGCAATACCTCGCGTGGCGAAATCGACCGGATAGGGGATCACGTCGATGCCTGTTCGCCGGAAAATACCAACTGACCGTGGCATGTGCCACGCCGAGGTGATCAAGAGCCAACGCTGGCCCGGTTTCTGGTCCAGCAAGGGTTTGGTGAAGATCGCGTTCTCGCGCGTGTTGCGAGAGCGATCTTCGATAATGATTTGAGAAGCAGGGATGCCGAGCGACATATAGAACAGCCGCGCGGCGTCCGCTTCCGTTTTCGCTTCACCATCAGGTGTGTTTGAGAGTAGTGAGCCGTCTCCGCCTGTGAAAACGAGCCGCGCGCCAGGGTATTTCAGCGCCAGTGCCGCTGAATCGGTCAGGCGTTCTGCGGCGTCATTCATGCTTGTCATGCCGCGTGCAGTACCGATGGCACCGCCGAGCACGATGATCCCATCAACAGGGCCGGTCATCGTGACTTTCGGAAAGCGGTCTTCCAGCGGGCGCATCAGCCAGTATGGCAATGGACTCATGGCGGCGAACAGCAGCCCTGCGCAGCTGAACAGCACCAGCCAGCGGGCAGGGCGGGCGAAGCGTGTGAAAAGCAAGAGTGCGCCAAGCAGCGCCAGCAGGACAAGCGCATTGGTGGGCGCTGCGAAGAACCAGAACAGCTTGGACGCGTGGAAAAACATGTGGCATGCCTTGGGGCGGGCGGATAGGACGCTTGCCAGTAGCCGCAACAAAGGTCTGAAGCAAATGCTGACAATCTGGGGTCGGATGAACTCAATCAATGTCCAGAAGGCTGTCTGGGCGGCAGAGGATCTCGGGTTGGACTACGTCCGGCACGATGCCGGCATGGCCTTCGGGCTCGTCAACACACCTGATTATCGTGCCATGAACCCCAACGGCCTGGTGCCGGTGATCAACGACGACGGCTTCGTGCTGTGGGAATCGAACACCATCGTGCGTTACCTGGCCGCGAAGTATGGCGCTGGCACGCTCTGGCCGGACGACCCGACCGTTCGTGCGGAGAGCGACAAGTGGATGGATTGGCAGACCACGGCGTTCTATGCTGCCTACGCCGATGCCTTCCGGCTTCTGGTGAGAACACCGCTTGAGCAGCGTGACCCCAGCATCATCGAAGCATCGCGGGCGAAGACAGAAGTGCTGATGGCAATGCTCGACGCGCATCTGGCCAAACGCGCGTTCCTTGGCGGCGACAGCTTTGGCATCGGTGATCTTGCACTTGGGCCGACCATGCACCGCTGGCTCAACATGCCGATTGCCCGCGAGCCAAGGCCACATGTCGAAGCCTGGCACAAGCACATCATCGCGCGGCCAAGCGCTGCGTGTTTCCGCGACTTGTCAATTACCTGACACTCAAGGCTTGCGGCTTTTCCGCGCCATGAGTTCGCTGAGAATGCGTGCAGCAGCGCCATTGTCTGCAGTGGGCGCGCGAACCGGTGGGTTCGTGTTGACGACATGCGGCACGGTCTTGGTGGCGGACTTTGCAGTGATGCCGCCTGTGGCCGTGCGGGTCGCGCCCGAGGTCAAGGCATTCTTGATGAACCAAAGCGCCACAGCACCGGCGAGCCAGACAAGGCCGATGCCCCACTGGACGATATCTCCGGTGAGATCGGCCAATTTCGACGCAGAATTGCCTTGCCCAACAATTGCGCCCGCTGCGCCCGCGCCAATCTCCAGCATGGCTTCGCCTACTGCCACCGCGCCATAAAGGCCAAGGCAGACCATGGACCAGATTGCAATCAAGGCAATCAACTTCAGCTTGATGAGAAAGCGCACAATGTTCTCCGCACGTCGGGTGGGAGATGGCCCTTGCATTCCCCTATTCAAGACAACGCGGCGGATCGCCTCAGGTTTCCTATCCCCTTCCGACAAATGGCATGGCGCTGGCCATCACGGTCATGAACAGCACGTTGGCTTCGAGCGGCAAGCTGGCCATGTGCAGCACCGCGTCTGAGACATGCTTCACGTCCATCACGGGCTCGATGCGCGTCGAACCATCGGCTTGGGGCACACCCTTTGTCATCGCAACAGCCATGTCGGTCAGCGCGTTGCCGATGTCGATCTGGCCACAGGCAATGTTGTACTTGCGGCCATCGAGCGCGGTTGATCTGGTGAGCCCGGTGATGGCGTGTTTGGTCGCGGCATAAGGCGCGGAGTTCGGACGCGGCGCGTGAGCAGAAATCGAGCCGTTGTTGATGATGCGGCCGCCTTGTGGGATTTGCGATTTCATTATGCGGAAGGCCTCCTGCGTGCACAGGAATGGCCCCGTCAGATTGGTGTCGACGCAGGCCTTCCACTGTTCGAACGTGAGATCCTCCAGCATCACGCTGCCCGGTGAATTGACGCCGGCATTGTTGAAAACCACGTCAAGCCGGCCGAAGCGGGTTTTGCATGCGGCAAAAAGGGTTTTCACCGCCGCCGGATCCGTTATGTCGCAGGCGTGGGCCATGGCGTTCGCCGCGCTTGCACCTGAAAGCCTGATGCTCTCGTCGAGAGCGTCGGCGCGGCGGCCTGTCAGTACCACGTTGTATCCGGCCTGGAGGAACGCCACGGCCACCGCACGACCAATGCCTGAACTTGCACCGGTAATCAGCGCCACCTTGTTGTTTGTCATCGCAGTCTCCCAAAGCCCGATATGGTGCTTCACCGTGACATCCGCTCCGGCCAACTGCAAGCATGTCGAAGTGCAACAACTGCCGCTGGCGAGGTGCTGACGAACACGCAGGATGTTGGCCATTCAACTGCGGTTGATCATGCAGGAGTCGAACGATTATCAAGCCCAATGTTCTAATCAGGTAGCGTTGCTGTCTGACGCGCGATTTTGTTCTGCCTATGAAATAGCGGCAACCAGATGTGAAAGGTGATGTACATATGTCATATGTGATTTAATCCGAAAAAAAGGCCTCTGCACATCTTGACGAAACCATGACATGCGCGAAATACATGCCGCTCAGAACCGCCTGTCATGGCGGCAGGCTTACACAGAGGAATCGCTCGCATGAAGCGTCGTCAATTTCTGAAGGGTGCCGCAGTTGCCGGTGCCACAACCGCAATAGCCATGCCGGCGATTGCCCAGTCGATGCCGACGTTCAAGTGGCGTCTGACTTCGGGCTTTCCGAAGTCGCTCGACACCATCTTCGGCGCGTCGGAAACGGTCGCGAAATATGTCAAGGAAATGACCGATGGTCGTTTTGAGATCCAGGCTTTCGGCGCTGGCGAAATCGTCGGCGGTTTGCAGTCGGTTGACGCTGTTTCGGCTGGTACTGTCGAAATGTCGAACACCGCCGTTTACTACAACTTCGGCAAGGATCCGGCGTTCGGACTTGCAACTGCCGTGCCGTTCATGATGTCGAAGCGGGCGCAGGATGCCTGGATGATCGATGGTGGCGGCGAGAAGCTGCTCAACGATTTCCTCGGCAAGCACAACATCGTCGCTTTCGAAGGCGGCAACACCGGCACCCAGATGGGCGGCTGGTGGCGCAAGGAAATCCGCAATCTTGAAGACCTCAAGGGCGTCAAGATGCGCATCGGTGGTTCTGGCGGTGCGGTGATTTCGCGTCTCGGCGTGGTGGCCCAGCAGATTGCTGGCGGCGACATCTATCCGGCGCTTGAGCGTGGTACGATCGACGCTGCCGAGTGGGTTGGCGCCTACGATGACGAAAAGCTCGGCTTCAACAAGGTTGCGCGCTTCCTGTATTATCCGGGCTGGTGGGAAGGTGGCGCGGTGCTTCACACACTCGTCAACTCGGCCAAGTGGGCAGAGCTTCCCAAGCATTACCAGGCCATCCTTCGCGGCGCTTCGGCCTATGCCAACACCGAAATGTGCGCCAAGTACGATGCCCGCAACCCTGCGGCGTTGAAGCGCCTGCTCAGTTCAGGCACACAGTTGCGTGCCTTCCCGCAGGACGTGATGGATGCAGCGTTCAAGGCCTCGCAGGAACTTTACACCGAGATCAGCGGGCGTAATGCTGAATTCAAGAAGATCTATGACGCGCAGGTTGCGTTCCGTAATGACTACTACCTCTACAACCAGATCGGCGACTTCTCGTTCGACAGCTTCATGATCCGTGCGCGCAGCCGCGCCTGAGATTGAAACTCGACCTGCTAAAAGCATTGCCGCCGCGCTGAACGGCGCGGCGGCTTTGGTAAGATTAACAGCCGACATCGCATGATCGACGTGCTTAATTGCATGCTTGTAATGTTGCATGTGGGACAGGCGCATGTTTTTTGGCGCCGACACCTGATTAGACAAGGACGTGAGTGA
>JBOFFB010000132.1:0-4492 GCA_051648385.1 Allobosea sp. | reverse complement strand
CTTCGCATTGCTGGGCCTGCCCGAGGCGCAGGCGCTGTCGCCGTCGATCCGCAAGATCGAGTTGCAATTGCCCTGGCTGATGCAGCAGATGCAAGCGACCGAGGGCTTCGAGGCCAACCGCAAGCTGCTCTCGCGGTTGACCGAGCTGGCCGCCGAGCTTGAAGGCGGGGCGGCCGGTTCGCTGTTCCGCTTCGGCGCGACGCGGGCCTATGATGATCTGGTCAGGCTCAGGCTTGAGGCCATTGGCGAAAAAGCGTTGCCCGGGCAAACCACACTGTCCGGCTTTCTGTCGCGCAGGCTGGCACCAGCGATCCGCACGTGTGTTTCAACGGAAGAGCGACAGGCCAACCTGTCACGCAAGCTTGCTCGTGCCGCGCAACTCTTGCGCACCCGCGTCGACATCGATCTTGAGAGCCAGAACCAGGAATTGCTGCGCTCGATGAATGAACGTGCGCAGGTGCAGCTTCGCCTCCAGCAGACCGTGGAGGGGCTGTCGATTGCCGCCGTCAGCTACTACGTGCTGGGCCTGCTCGGCTACCTGTTCAAGGCGTGGAAGGATGCGGGCGGTGGGCCTGATCCGGTGATCTCGACCGCCATCGCTCTGCCGCTCGTGGTCATCGGTGTCGCGCTTGCCGTGCGCAAGGTGCGCCGGGGCGGGGGCGACAAGAAGGGGTGATTGTCTGCCATGGTGTCATCCCCGGCACGCCAAAGGCGTGGGAAGGGGATCCACCTATGCGCGCGATGGATCCCCTGCCCGGCCCTTCAGGCCACCGGGGATGACACCAACCTACTCCGCCGCCTGCAGCACATTCCGTTTCATGCGCGGCCCGGTGATTTCCACATCGGCAAACCCCGCTTCATCAAGCACGCTCGGCATCGGCCCGCCGGTGGCCCAGTCGATAAGCTCGGCCGTGTGCACCACCGGGATGGCGTGGCCACCGTCAATGAAGCCTTTGCCGATATGGGTCATGCAACCGATGTTGCCAGTGGCGACAAGATCGGGGCGGGTTTTCAGGATGTTGCCCACCTTGCGTGTCCGGAGCTGGCCGGCAATCTCGGGCTGCAGGATGTTGTAGACACCGGCCGAGCCGCAGCAGATGTGGCCTTCGGGCACCTCTTTCACCTTGAAGCCGGCGGCAGTCAGCAGCTTCTTCGGTCCGTCTTTCAGCTTCTGGCCGTGCTGCATCGAACAGGCGGAATGATAGGCCACGGTCAGATCGAAAGCACGGACCGGCACGATTTCCAGCGTCTCCAGAAACTCCGTGATATCCATCGCCAGCGCGGAGATGCGTGCTGCCTTTTCGGCATAGGCGGCGTCATCCTTGAGCATGAAGCCGTAATCCTTGATCGTCGTGCCGCAGCCCGAGGCGGTGATGATGATCGCGTCGAGCCCTTCGCCGTCGATCTCGGCCATCCAGGCGTCGATGTTGCGTTTGGCCGCGACATGGCCCGCATGCTCCTGGCCCATGTGGTGGACCAGCGCGCCGCAGCAGCCTTCCCCCTTTGGCAGCACAACCTCGACCTGATGCCGGTTGAGCAGCCGGATGGCAGCATCGTTGATCATCGGGTTCAGCACTGGCTGGGCGCAGCCCGTCAGCATGGCGACGCGCTTGGTGCGGTTTGCAACCTTGTAGCTCGCGCCCGGCTCGGCATGGGAGCGCGGCGGCACCTGGCCCGGCGCAAGCTGCAACATTGATTCAAGTCGCGGACCAATCGCTGGCACCATTCCCAGCAAGCCTTTGAAAGGCTTGGCAATCATTGCGCCAAGGATGGCGAGGCGGAAGCGGTTGGGATACGGCAGGATGGCGCTCAGCACCTTGCGCATCAGCCTGTCATGCCAGCTGCGCGTATAGGTCTCCTCGATATGGGCGCGGGCGTGATCGACGAGGTGCATGTAGTGCACGCCAGACGGGCAGGTGGTCATGCAGGCGAGACAGGAGAGGCAACGGTCGACGTGCTTGACGACCTCGTTTGTCGCAGGCTTGCCGTTCTCCAGCATGTCTTTGATCAGATAGATGCGCCCGCGCGGGCTATCAAGCTCGTCGCCAAGCAGGAGATAGGTCGGGCAGGTGGCCGTGCAGAAGCCGCAATGCACGCAGGTGCGCAGGATTTTCTCCGACGTCACATTGCGCGGATCGGCGGCGAGCTGGGCGGGGGTGAAGTCGGTTTGCATCGAAGCTGGCTTCCTAACTGTCGTCATGGTCGGGCATGACCCGACCATCCCAAACGTGGCCTTGAGTTCTCGTGACCTGGGGTTCTCGGATCTTCGCCCGAGAATGACGGGTCGATCTACATCCCCGCATACATCCGGCCCGGCTCGAAAATGCCGGCCGGGTCGAAACTGGTCTTGATGCCGCCGGTGACGCCATGCAGGGGCCCGAGCGGCTGGAATACGTCAAGGCTGGCGCGCAGCTCGCGCGGGGCGCGGATCAGCGTGGCGTGGCCGCCTGCGCTGGCGACGGCTGCGCGGATGGTGGCTGAGGCAGCATCGCCTTCGTGTGGCGGCACGGCGAGCCAGACCAGGCCGCCGCCCCAGTCATAGAACCAGCGCGCGCCGGGCACGGCGGCTGCGATGGCGGCGACCATGCCGGGGGTGCGCGTCGGCGCTGTCGAGATGCGCCAGATGGCGGCGTCCATCGGCTCGGCGAGGAATTCGCAATCGCGCACGGCGCGCCAGAGGCCAGTTGAATCCTCGCCTTCGAGCACAATGAATTCGCCGAAACCAGCCAGCAGCGTGCGCATTTGGCCAATCCGGTATTCAAGCGAAGCGCTGAAGCCTTCAAGCCGGAGGATTGTGCGCGGGATGGGCCGCGACAGGCCAGCGGGCAGATGCGCTGCGGCGGATGGCTCGAATGGCGAGCCGAGCGCTGCCGAGAGCGCGGCAACTGCGCGCTCGTCAGACAGGTTCTTGATCAACAGCGTCAGTGCGCGCTCTGGCTTCGGCAGCACCTTGAAGGTGACTTCCGAGAGCAAGCCGAGCGTGCCCCACGATCCCGTCACCAGCTTCGCCAGATCGAGCCCGGTGACGTTCTTCATCACCCGCCCGCCCGACTTGATCGCCTCGCCGCGGCCATTGACGATGCGCACGCCGATCAGGCTGTCACGGCAAGCGCCTGCCTGGATGCGACGCGGGCCGGAGTGGTTGCCCGCCACCACGCCGCCGATGCTGGGCTCGCCGGTTGTGCCGAACAGGGCGCGGTGGTCCATCGGCTCGAAGGGCAGCATCTGGTTCTTGGCGGCAAGCGTGGCTTCGACCTCGGCAACAGTGGTGCCGCCACGCGCCGAGATGACCAGTTCGGAAGGCTCATGCAGCGTGATGCCGGTGAGATGCACGGTCGAAATGGTGGCTTCGGTCTGGTTGGGCCTGCCGATGCCGACCCGTGTGGCGCCACCCTGGATGGTCACGGGCTTCTTCGTGGTGGCGAGGTCAGCCACGATCTGCGCGGCCTCGGCTTCTGTCTTGGGGGTGAAGAGCGTCATGTCCGTTGCACTCGGAGGACTGTTTCTCGGGCTAGGCCTGCGCGACCCCTCTCCCTTACCCTCTCCCGCACGGGGAGAGGGGGCTCATGCAGCGCGTCTTTGCTGCTATGCTTTGCGCTTGGCATGATCGCTTTGGAATGAGCGCTGATGTCAAAGCCCCCTCTCCCCTTGCGGGAGAGGTACGGAGAGGGGTCGTGCAATTCGGGCAGGAATAAATTCATCACGCCGCGATCCTGCCTTCGAGCGGGAACACCTTGGCGGGGTTGAGCAGCCATTTCGGATCGAACACCGCTCGCACGCGCATCTGCTGGTCGAGATCGCATTTGGCGAATTGCACTGGCATCAGGTCGCGTTTTTCGATGCCGACGCCATGTTCACCGGTGAGGCAGCCGCCCACTTCGACGCACAGGCGCAGGATATCGAGGCCGCAATCTTCTGCTTTCTGCCGCTCGACCGGGTCGTTGATGTCGTAGAGCACTAGCGGGTGCAGGTTGCCGTCACCGGCATGGAAGACATTTGCGACGCGCAGGCCATATTGCTTCGTCAACTCGTCGATGCGTGTCAGCACCTCGGGCAGTCGGCCGGTCGGGATAGTGCCATCCATGCAGATATAGTCGGCGATCTTGCCGGTCGCGCCGAAGGCTGACTTGCGTCCCTTCCAGATCGCGGCGGTCTCCATCGCGGATTTGCTCTCCTTGATGGTGGTCACGCCATGCTGCTTGGCAATCTGGATGATGCGCACGAGCTGATCATCCATTTCCTGCTCGGAGCCTTCGACCTCGATGATCAGCAGCGCTTCGGCATCCAACGGATAGCCGGCATGGGCGAAGTCCTCGCAAATTGCGATGGCCATCTTGTCCATGTATTCCATGGCGACCGGGATGATGCCCGCGCCGATGATGGCGGCAACCGCCGCGCCCGCAAGCTCGGGCTTCGGGAAGCCGAACAGCACGGGCCGTGCCCCTTCAGCCGCCCGCAGGATTCGCACAGTGGCTTCCGTGACAATGCCGAG
>JBOFFB010000131.1:0-4175 GCA_051648385.1 Allobosea sp. | reverse complement strand
CCCGCACCATGACCGTCGTGCGGCGCTGGCGCGGATAGCGATAGGGTTTGACATCATGCTTGCGGCACAAGGCCACGAACAACCGCACAGCCCAGATATCGGGCAAGGAGTATTGCAACTCGATGACCGGCTCATCCTGTGACGGGGCATCACTATCCAGCCGGGATTGCAGCCGTTCCAGCGCAGCGCCTGCGGCGGCACGTTCCCCCGCTGTCGCCCCCCTGGAAAACAGCGCTTCCAGCTTCGCGAGCTTTTCCCTGATGTTGTCTTGGTCGCGCATCCCACCTGTCCGCCTGGTCCGATCTGCGGCGGCGTAGACCATCCTGCCCGCGCGGGGTCAAGCAATTCGGCTTCAGCGCAGGCCCTCGAACATCCGCCTCAGCAGGTAACTTCGAGCCAAGGATACGCCGACGAAGGCGAGGCCAATTGCCAGATGTTCGCTCAGCGCGGCATCAAGACCAAACAGAGGGAATATCGCCAACTGCGTCAGAATGGCGAGCACATAGCCGACGATCACATTCGTTGAAGCTTCAATCATAGACGTGATTCGCGACTGGCGCATTCGGGCGCTTCCTTATCGATAAAGCTGTGAACAACATTTGCGCATGATCTGGGGCGGACCGTCAGATGCCCGCACGCAGGTCACGCTTCGACTTGCCCAAATTTCAAGCATTGCGCACGCTGCAATGCTGCGTTGCGGCATTTGTGCTTTCGAGCATGGGCGCGCAGTGCTATACTAGACTCACACAGATTAAAGGTTCTTCCTCCTCCCTGAATCTTTGACATCTGGCGGTGGCGCATCCTCCTCCCAGCGTCACCTCCAACTTTTCCAGATCAGCACCAGAAAGCTGGCAACTTACGCCGCAGCATCCTGCTTAGTTGCCGCGTCACCGAGCCGCTCGGTTTTCACCTGCGCGAAGCTCCGGCCGTCGCCGTCGAGGATCGCCTCGCGCCCCGTGTCCGCCTGCCAACGTTCAACCGCGACATCGATGTAAGCCGGGCTGATCTCCATCGCGAAGACCCGGCGGGCGTTGGCCTCACCGGCCATGATCTGCGAGCCGGAGCCACAGAACGGTTCGTAACACAGGCCGCCCCGCGCCACATGCTGGCGCATCGGGATCCCGAACGCATCGAGCGGCTTTGGCGTTGGATGGTCGGGGCGCTCGTCCTTGGTGAAGCTGGGTAGCGCCCATGTCGACGCCAGCGTGTCTTCGGCCACTTTGGGTGGCCGGTTCGGGCGGCGCCAGCCCATGAAGCAGGGCTCGTGCTTCCAGAGGTAGTGCGAGCGGGTCAGAACCCCGCGGTCTTTCACCCAGATGATCTGCTGGTGGACGAAGGCCCCAGCCCTCTCCCAACAGACCTCCAGCATCGCCTGTCGGCGAGACGCATGCCAGCAATACCAGGCGGCGTCCTCAGCAATGGCCTCGGCCACGGCTGCTGCGATGAAGCCGTCGTAGAGTTCTGCGCCCTGAGAGCTGTCGTCCCAGGTCACGCCATAGGACTGGCTCCAGTCTTTGTTGCGCGTCGGGTGGATTGAGCCATCGTAATCCACGAGATAAGGCGGGTCGGTCGCAAACAGGATTGCCCGTTCGCCGTTCATCAGGTGGCGGACATCGGCATGGCTGGTACTGTCACCACAGACCAGGCGATGCTCGCCGAGGATCCAGAGATCGCCGGTGCGTGACGCCGGGTTACGTGGTGGTTCGGGGATGACAACCGGCGGCACAGTGCCACCCGCGCCACCTTCTTCCTCGCCCTCGGGCACGAAGGCCAGGAGCTTGTCCAATTCACCGTCGGGAAACCCGACCAGCGACAGGTCGAAGTTGTCGGCCAGCAACTCGTTCGGTTCCGCCGACAGCAGCGCCTCGTCCCATGGACTTTCAGCCAGCCGGTTATCCGCGATCCGATATGCCCGGCGCTGCGCCTCGGTCAGATGCCCGAGCACGATCACCGGCGCCTCGGTCAGGCCCAGTTGTGTCGCCGCTATCACCCGCCCGTGGACCGCGATCAACTCACCGTCCTCGCCTACAAGGCAAGGCACGGTCCAGCCGAACTCGGCCATGCTTGCGGCTAGCTTGGCAACCTGATCCGCGCCGTGCTGTTTGGCGTTCCTGGCATATGGCTGCAGACGCGCAAGCGGCCATTGCTCGATCCGCTCTGGGGCGAAGGCGAGGGTCATTTCAAAAGTCCTATTTCTCAGATGGTTGATGATTGGGCGAGACAGCTTACGTGAGAAGGAGTGGGGAACACCGGCCTGAATCGAGAAAGCCCCGATAATGCATGAGCACGAGAAAGCGGAAACGCGCGCGCAATGGTCGTCAGAATCCGCTTTTGTCTTCTCAATGGCAGCCGCGGCTGTCGGGCTGGGCAACCTGTGGCGCTTTCCCTATATGGTAGGCGAGAATGGTGGCGGAGCGTTCATTGCCGCCTATCTGATCGCACTGGTTGTAGTTGCACTCCCAGTGATGATGCTGGAGGTTGCCGCCGGTCGTCTGGCACAGGGCAGCGTGGTCAGCACCTATCGCGGGGTAACACGGCTGGGTGCTGCTTACGGCTGGTTTGTGGTGGTCCTGACCATCATTATCACCAGCTACTATCTGGTAATCACCGGCTGGACGCTTGGCTACGCGATTGACGCTTTCCGCCTGAATCTGACCGAATTCGATGACTTCACGGCTGGTTACAACTCGATCTGGTATTTTCTGGCGGTCACCATATTGGCCGCGGTGGTCCTGCTCAAAGGTGTGCGCGCGATCGAAGCGTTTTCCAAGCTGTTGATGCCCGTTCTGGTGCTGCTGATTGCAGGGCTGGTTGGTGTGGCGTCAACCACAGAAGGATGGTCGCAGGCCGCTGATTTCATGTTGCGCTGGGAAACTGCAGCGCTGGCCAACCCAACACTGTGGTTCTTTGCTTTCGGACAGGCATTCTACACGCTCGCGGTTGGGCAGGGTTATCTGGTGACTTATGGCAGCTATATCCCGCGCAAGACAAATGTCCCGCGTGCAGCGCTGATCGTTACAGCAACGGAAACCTCCATCGCACTTTTGGCCGGGTGGATGATCTTTCCCTTTGTCTTTGCACATGGGATGGACCCGGCCGCCGGGTCAGAACTTGCCTTTTCCACCCTGCCAAGAGTGTTCAAGGATATGACGGGCGGAAGTTGGTTGGCGATGGCTTTTTTCTTCATGTTCTTCGCAGCAGCCTTTTCCAGTTGCATTGCCGGGCTGAAGGTCATCATCGCGGCTTTCGCCGGTGAGTTGAACCTGTCCAACGCACGCGCTGTCGCAGCAACCGGCGCACTGATGCTGGCAATCGGTTTGCCTTCTGCCCTCAGCTTTACGCCGGTGCAACTGACCGTGGCAGGAATGCCGTTTCTGGATTTCATGGATCAATTCGCCGGCACGAATGTTGTTGTGATCTCGAGCGTCGTCGGCGCCGGATTGTTATGTTGGGTGCTGCCGCCGAGCCGTATTGTTTATGCACTTGGGGCGAAATCACGATGGTGGTCCTGGCGGATTTTTGTGGTCGGACGCAGCCTTCCATTCATTGGTGCAGGTCTCTTGGTCTGGCGCATACTCGCCGGATAGGGCCTTGGGGCAACGCAGCACATTGGACTCTGCCAGCGCGGGGTCCAGTGGCTTCCAAGGTGCACTCCCAGGCACGAGGAAACCACCCGGAATCCACCCAGCAATTCACTCAGACTAGGGGCTGTTGACGTTCACCTGAGTTGAATGACGGTTGCTGCAAGCGAGATGAAAGCGGCGAAGCTCTGATCTGTTTTGCATGACCGCGTTGCGATGCCCCTGTTTTCCTTGAGCTTCCCGAAGTAATTCTCGATCAGGTGCCGCCATTTGTATGTGTCCTTGTCGAATGTCGCGGGGAAACGCCGGTTCGATTTTGGAGGGATGACAGGGGTTATCTGCTGCTCATCAAGAGCGGTTCGCAGCCAGTCTGCATCAAACGCGCGGTCAGCGAGTAAGTGATCTGCGCGAAGACCTTCGATCAATTCCGGCACGGCGCGCAAGTCATGCGCCTGCCCGGGCATCAGCATGAAGTCGACGAGGTTAAGGGCCATGCACCTAGAAGAGCTACACCACTGGATAAAATGGCAGTTCCGCAGCATCGACTGGATTGAGCAGATAAGGGTTGGCCGTTCTGATCAACGGGTATCGTCT
>JBOFFB010000130.1:0-2607 GCA_051648385.1 Allobosea sp. | reverse complement strand
GAACCACACCGCGCTGAACTCGCGACACTCCTCGACCATGCTGCCCGGCTCGAGTCGCGCACGCGGAACCAGGAAGCCAAAACAACCAATGCCCTTGAATCCATTGTCGGGTGGATCGAAAAGGCAGAAAGCAGGATGGCGGCCTCCGAGCGTGCCGCAGCAGAGCGGCAAGAGCATGCCACAAGCGTGATCGCTGACGCGATAAAGACCGTCAGTTCGCGCGTTTCCGATGTGGAGCGCAGGGCAACTGCGCCACGCCATCAGGCACCCGATCATGTTGAACCCAACAGTCCAGTCACTGCGATGCGTCGCCCGGTTCTGTCACGCGATGGCCTGGCCCATGCCATTTCCGACATCCAGGGCCGCCAGCGCGAACTGAATGATAACTCCGGCCGTGCCAGGCCAAATGCAATCATGCAGAACCTTCGTGAGGATCTGGGGCGGATCGCCGGATTGCAGGGCGGCGAACGCCGGACCGGAGAGCGTCGTGCCGATGTGACACCGGTCATGAACGGCCTGCGGGCAGATCTGGCACAACTGCGGCAAGACATCTCCGGCATCGTCGCACAGCCGGCCTCGTCGAAGCTGGAAGACAGCATCCGAGATCTTGCTCAGCGCCTCGACAGTCGCACCCTCGAAAGCCAGGCACCGATCGCACTTGACGAGTTGGCGAGGCCACTGGCGCGCATCGAAGCCGAACTGTCGCGGCTGCAGGCGCAAGATCCAGGGCAGCGCTTTGGCAAGATCGAAAGCGAAATCCAGCGTCTTGGCGACAGGATCGAAAAGCTTGCCGGCACAACCCACGAGCCGCGTCTGCTGGCCGCAGCCGTTCAGGAGTTGACCGGACTCAAGGACGCACTGCAACGCAACAACCAGGCTCCGCGCTTCGATGACCTGTCGAGCCAGATTGCGACGCTCGCTCATGACATGGGGCGCGTGCGCGAGGAAATCAGCCGCACCAGCCCGAGCAATGATGTCGAAACCGCGATCGAGGACATGCGCGAAGCGCTGATGCGTGAAACGCGTGATGCCAACGGGATCGGCCACGGCCTGCTGACACGCATTACCCAGCAACTCGAGAGCGTTTCCTCTGCGGTCTCACTGGCATCGCAGCCGGACATTTCGCGCTCGGGGATGTCAGAAGGCGACCGTCAGCAACTGGCCCTACTGTCCCACAAGCTCGATCAACTGGCCCAGCGCACCCAGCCGGAGTCAGACGCGCTGGCGGCCCGTATCGAAGACCTTGCCATCAAGCTCGATGACATGGCCGATCGCAACTCACCGGAACTGGTTGCGCGTGTCGAACGGTTGTCGGAGCAGATTGATCTGCTTGCAGCGCGCGGGCCAGCCGCCATTGAGAAGCAGATTGACGCGCTTGCCGCACGGATCGAGACGTTGGCGAAAACGCAGCACAGCGTCGTCGTCCCGCAAGGCGCAACCAAGATCGATCTCACGCCGATCGAGGATATGATCGGTGACCTGGCGAGACGTCTCGAAGAGGTGTCGCGTCCAGAGCACAATCCCAAAGGCCTCGAGGCACTCGAGACGCAGATCGCGGCACTTGCCGAGCGGCTGGACCGCAAACCGGCCGCCTCCGCCAAGAGCGACAGCCTTGATGCCACATTGCAGGACCTGATGCGCTCACTTGGTGGTCTGCGCGACGAAACCGCCAGTGCTGTTGACCGGGCAGCCCGTGCTGCCGTGGCTGATGCCATGACAGGTGCGATGGCTTCTGCGCCTGCAGCGACAGACGGTCCTGCACTCAGTTCGATTCGCGATGATCTGGCAGGCCTCAAGGACGTGCATGTCTCGATCGACAAGCGCACCAACAGTGCGATCGGTGCCGTGAACGACACGCTTGAGAAAATCGTGCAGCGGCTGGCACAACTCGAAGACGATATCTCGCGCGATCGGAGCGCCGAGATCGTGCCCGCCGTGGCTACTGGCTACTCACCTCAGCCAGAGCCGCACCGCGACACGGGTATGCGCGCTAACCGAGGGATGGATAACGGACGCGAGGAAAGCTGGTCCGAGCCCGCCAGACACAGGCAAGAACCGATCGCCGCACCGCCACCGGCATCTCGTGAGTTGATTGCACCGGCCCAGCGGGTCAGCCGCCAGCCGGCACTCAGCGAGGCAGTTCTCCATCAGCCAAACCAAGAGCACGAACGCCACGCAGATCCGCGTCCGGACATGCTTCCAGACACGCTTCCAGACCTGCCACTTGAGCCAGGATCAGGGCGTCCACGTGGTCGGGGGACCGCTGGGGCGAATGCTCACATTCCATCTGCCGCCGCCATCAATCCAAATCTCATCGCAGCCGCCCGCCGGGCCGCCGTGGCTGCGAGCGCGGAGGCGGAGGCGCTCAAGGCAGACGACAGGAAAGCCGGAAAAGGCGCAAAACTGACCAAACTGGCCCTGCCAGCAAGTCTCAAGGAAGCACTTGAAAAGCGTCGCAAACCTATTCTGCTAGGCCTCGCCGCCATCGTTCTTGCCATCGGCGCAGGCCAGGTCGCGACCTCGATGCTGTCCGAGCCCCCACCGGCAACCGTGGCAAAGAGCGAGCAGACCAGCACCGAGCCGACAAAGGCTGAGCAACCCAAGCCG
>JBOFFB010000129.1:0-7281 GCA_051648385.1 Allobosea sp. | reverse complement strand
CGCGGCGGCGCATGCGGGGCGCGCGTTCGCAAATGGCCTCAGCCAGCGAGCGGAACGGGGCTGTGAGGCGGCGTGCATCTTCGGCAAATCCGAGGATGCGCTCGCCGTTCTTCAGCTCCTTGTCGAGGGTGGCCATGGTTTTCGCCATGCTCTCATCGTTATCATCGAGCCACGTGTCGGCAGTGCGGGCAAAGACAATGACCGCGCCTTGGATCTTCAGCATGCCAAGCTCATCCTCGACCGGGATGCCAACTGAACCCAGCAGATAGCGCCATGAATTCAACGCAGCCTGATTGAGCGCGGCAGCACTGACCAGATCGCGCTGGATGGCCCGGCGGATTTCGATCAGGGCTGGCTTGTAGGGCACCATGGCGTCGATGCGGCGCATCATCAGGTCGAAGACGCGCTCATGAGCGGGCTCGCCGATGAGATCAGGGTTGGCATTGTCCAGCACTGCCTTGTCGAGCATGCGACCAAAGCCAGCCAGCATCGCGCCCTTGGAAGGAAACAGGTCACGCAAGGTGGAGAGGGGGATCTCAGCTTTCTCTGCAACCTGCGCGAGTTCGATGTCCTTCCAGCCGTGGACGGCAACAAGCGCCATGAGCGCCTCGATGGCAGTGCCGCGCGCATCAACCTTGGGCGCATCGTTTGCGGGTTTTGCGTCGGGCTGTGCGTTCGATTCCGCAATCGGCTTCTTGGCCATGGCTAGCTCCTTGTCTTGATATGCAACATAGGCGCTGAGCGGCATGGCGGGAAGGGGCAGAGTTGTCTCACCCGCTCAGCTCTTCGGCGCGCAGCTTGGCTGCCGCCACCGCGCGCTTCATCAGCGGCTTCAGTCCATTGTCGGCCATCAGCACCTCAAGCGCTGCGGCTGTGGTGCCGCCTGGCGAGGTCACGTTCTGGCGCAAGATTGCGGGTTCGAGCGGCGAGCGGTGCAGAAGTTCTCCCGCGCCTTCGATCGTGCCGCGCGCCAGCCGCGCAGCGACATCAGCGGGCAGGCCTGCCGCGATGCCAGCGTCGGTCAGGCATTCGACCAGATGGAAGACATAGGCCGGACCAGAACCGGACACGGCGGTGACGGCATCAATGTACTCCTCGCCCGGCACCCATTCGACAAGGCCGATGCCGCTGAGCAGGGCGGTCGTCATGGCGCGCTGGACGGCGCTGACTTCGGCGCTCGCAGCAACGCCGGTGACGCCGCGCTGCACGGATGCCGGCAGATTTGGCATTGCCCGCACAAATGCGTTGGCGCGCCGGGCACGTGCGCTCAGATTGGCAATGGTCTTTCCGGCGAGGATCGACACTACCAGCGTGTCAGGCCCTGCCAGTCTGGCGAATGTTTCGGCGGCAGCATCGAGGCCTTGCGGCTTGATGCCAAGCACCAGCGCTTCAGGCTCGCGCACGTCCGCCAATGCCGGGTTCAGGCGGAAGCCGTGCTGTGCTGCCAGCGCCTTCAACCCATCGCTGGCATTGGGGTCGAGCACCGTCAGACCGGCCACATCGATGCCACCGCTGAGCCAGCCTTCCAGCATTGCGCCGCCCATTTTGCCGGCTCCCATCAGGACAAGGCTCTTGGGCAAGGCAGTGCTGGTCATGGTGATTCTCGGGCAATAGGAAGTGATAGCCTCGTATAGGAAGATTTGCGTGGTTTGTCGCGAGCGTCACGCCTCGCCGACGCACTCCATCATCGAACTGTCGAGTGCCTCGCGAGCGGTCTTGCCGGCCCAGAGCACGAACTGGAACGCCTGATAGTGGCGCTCGCAGGTGTCGACCGCTGCCTTGATCAGCATGCCGGCCTGTTCGTCAGTGGGTTCCGCACCGCCTGACAGCAGGAGTGAATGGCGGAACATCACGACGTTTTCCGAACTCCAGAAGTCGAAATGGCCCAGCCAGAGCTGCTCGTTGATCAGCGAAATCAACGTTACAACCTCATTCTTGCGGCGGGCTGGCACCTTGAGATCGAAAGCGGAGGCCACGTGCATGGCCTCCATCTGGTCAAGCCAGGTCACGGCGACCTGATACTCGGCCCAGGTGCCGGCGACGTTCACTGAAATTTCGTCTTCGCCATCGCGATCGAAACTCCAGTCGTTGAGGGCGGCCAAGCGCTCGATGACGTCAAGCGGGTGAACAGCGCGGTCAAGTTCGTGGTCAAGGTCCAGCACGATGGGCTAGCTCCTCAAAAGTTGGGGAAAACGCGGATGAAACGCGCCGATGCAACAGGGACGCTTACGCGACTGGCCACACCCAAGACGCAGGGCGTGATCCTTCGGCGGCTTTGAAAATCAAGCCGAATCAACCTCTTGCATCGACCTTAGTGCGGAAACCGGATGGAGAGAATCCCATCCAGTGATGATCTTTGCTGGAGACATGCGTCACGGATTCGGCGGCTCGCAACAATCCCGCAAGCGATTCGTCCACAGACCTTCGCTGTGGACGGGGATGGGCCTGAGGATGCTTCTGTCTCACATCGTCATCGCGAGGCAGAGCCGACGCGATCCAGCTCTGCGGTTCTCGTTACCCGTCGCCGATTTTGGTGGCAGCGTGGCTGGATTGCTTCGCCCTGCACAGCAATGACGAAGGCACGCGGGCAATGGCAACCCTCATCCCAGCGCAATTGCTGAAATCAAGCGGCCATAGTCGGGTTCGGCGCGGTGCGTGGTCATGCGGTAGCTGAAAAAGCGTTCTGGGTCGGAATAGGTGCAAAGCCCCATATCGACGAAGCGGCCGACGCCGGCCTCGGTGAAGCGTGCACCGATGAACGACGGCAGGTCGAACATGGCGTGATGCTGGCGCTCCGATGGGCGGAAGTAGCGGGCGTTGTCCGGCGTTGCGTCGGTGAAGCGTGCCACGAATTCGGGACCGACCTCATAGGCGTTCGGGCCGATGGTTGGGCCGAGCACAGCAATGGTGCGCTCACGGCGCGCGCCGAGCTTTTCCATGGCGGCAAGCGTGGCTTCGCCGATGCCGGTGAAGGCACCTTTCCAGCCGGAGTGGGCCGCACCAATCACGCCAGCCTCGGCATCCGCGAACAAAATCGGCCCGCAATCGGCGGTCGAGATGCCGAGTGCCACGCCCTTGGTGCGCGTTACCATTGCGTCGGCCTTGGGCCGGTCGCCCGTCCACGGGCCGGTGGCGACAGCGACATCAGCCGAGTGGACCTGATAAAGGCTGACGAGATGATCCGGAACGACGTCCATCACCTTGGCCATCCGGGCGCGGTTCTCGGCTATGTCGGCCTTGTCGTCATTGGATCCAAGCCCGCCATTGAGGCTGGCATAGATGCCTGCGGACGTTCCGCCCTCGCGTGTGAAATAGGCGTGACGGATGCCGGGCAGGGCGGCAAGATCGGGTGAGGTGATGAACATCTGATCGTGGGTTCCCATGATGGCAGGCCTAATCTGGCGACCAGGCAAGGTGAAGGCCGGGCAGTTCCTTCAGCGAGGCATGTGAAAACGCCATCACCTTGAACAATTCGCCCATTCCGCGTTCGCCCATCGATGTGAGGCGGGTCACCGCCGCGTCGATCTCACGGCATTGCGCAGCGGTTGCGCCGGTCTTGAGCGCCTCGGCGCGGTAGTCGAGCCCAAGCGACTGGAGGAATGCGCCTTGGGCGGCGGGGCCATGGACGTTGGCATTGGCCAGCGCGGCAATCGTGGCAAGGCGTTCGAAATTGACCTGCGTCGTCAGGTCCGCTTCGCCTGGCTCTGCGAGCGGATCGACAAAACGGTGTTGTTTTACCCCCTGCAGCGTATCGGTCTTGCCTTCTGCAAACGCGCCATAATCAATCAACAAGGCTGCGCCGCCGTGTTTCACGACGTGGTCGGCAAGATATCGGACCAACCGCTGGCCGGCACGCGGAATTTCCATGAAGTCACCCAATTCGCATTCGCCGATGTCCTTATGGGCCGCTTCGGCGGAGAGGCCGAAGACAAGTGCGGATTGCTCATCTAGCCCAACCAGTCGCTCGTGCCAGCCGCTCGGCAGGGCCACGGACTGCTGCACCGGCAAGGCATCCATGAACTCGTTGGCAAGGATGATCACGGGGCCTTCGAGAGGCGCGGTGATTTCGTCATGCCAGGTGATCTCGACACCGACATCTGCAAGGGTCCGGCGCTGGCGTGCGCCGAGAACGGGACTTGTCTCGACCAGATGTACCTCAAGCGCGGCCTTCATCTTCGGCACTGCCGCGCCGATGGCACGCAGAGCATCCGCCATCAGGGTGCCACGGCCCGGGCCGAGTTCGATTAGCCGAATGGGGGAGGGGCTGCCCATGTCATGCCAGACCTGAGCCGTCCACAGGCCAATAAGTTCGCCGAACATCTGGCTGATCTCGGGCGCGGTGATGAAATCGCCGTCGGCACCGAACGGATCGCGGGTCGTGTAGTAGCCTTTGGTCGGATGGCCGAGGCACAGGCCCATGTAGCGCTCGACCGTGATCGGTCCTTCAAGCCGGATCAACGCGATGATCTCGTCTTTCAGGCTTTGCATGTCTGGCCTTCAGGCTGGTTTGCGAGCACGCATGACAAGCCAGATGCCACCCGCCAGGACAGGCAGTGACAGCACCATGCCCATGGTGATGCCGCCTCCAAGCGCACCGATCGACGAGCCGAACAGGAAACCAAGCTGCGGATCAGGCTCGCGGAACATCTCGCAGAAGATGCGCACCAAGGCATAGCCGATGCCGAACACACCGGCGATCAGGCCGGGGCGATGGAAGCCGAAGCGGCTGAGCGCGAATGCGATGATGATGAACAGCAACGGCCCTTCCATGAAGGCCTGATAGAGTTGGCTCGGGTGGCGCGGCACCGGCCCTGCATTGGGGAAGACCATGGCATAGGGGAAATCGGGCGCCGGCCGGCCCCAGAGCTCGCCATTGATGAAATTGGCGATGCGCCCGAAGAACAGTCCGATGGGCACGACGGCGGCGGCGATGTCGAAGACAGAAAGCGGGTTATAGCCCTTCTTCCGCGCAAAGAGCGCCAGCGCGGT
Organism: Allobosea sp.; assembly: GCA_051648385.1. GTDB lineage: Bacteria > Pseudomonadota > Alphaproteobacteria > Rhizobiales > Beijerinckiaceae > Allobosea. The sequence continues at coordinate 2,292 of JBOFFB010000129.1, read as the reverse complement.
GATCGCACCGACAAGGCCGCCATGGAAGGACATGCCGCCGCGCCAGACCGCGAGAATCTGCAGCGGCTCGGCGAGGTAACTTTCGAGATCGTAGAACAGCACGTAGCCAAGCCGCCCACCTGCCACAACGCCGATGGCGACCCATACCAGCATGTCATCAAGCTCGACTGGTTTGGGCCGTGCCAGCGAGCCCCACGGCGTGTCACGTTGGACCAGCCAGCGGGCATAGAGCCAGCCGCCGAGCAAACCCGCCACGTAGGCCAACCCATACCAGCGCAAGGCCAGCGGTCCTATCGAGATGGCGATCGGGTCGATGATGGGAAAGGGGATGGCGAAAACTGGCATGTGGGCACTTTGGGGCTGGCTTTCGCTCAGCGCCGCAAGCCCACGGTTGGCGTTGCCGCCGCTGTCCTCGTCGCCGCCGCACCGGCGACGGCACTGGCTGGGGCGGACGCTGCGCGGACCTGTTCCTGTCCGGCGAGGAACTGCGCGATCTGGTCCATCGAATCGGATGCGGCCTTGCTCACGGTCGTCTGGTCGACGCCGTTCCAGTCACCCGTGCTGCTGCGGGCCACGGTTGCGCCCTGCACGCGTTGGGCGCGCTTCTTCTGCGCGTCGAAGACATCCCAGACAAAAGCGAGCGCGGTCTGGCCATCGCTGGTCGGCTCGGCCGCGAGATAGCCGCGCACGCGGAAGCGGGGGTTGGTGGCTGGATCGACGATCTCGACCCGGCGGGCATTGGCTTCGGTGGACATGGCCGAGGAGAAGGCCCCGCGCACATTGTCTGGTCCGCCCGAAATGCTGTCGACAGCAATCGGTACACCCGGCGCCTGTGTCGGAGCGCGCGAAGCGGTTGTGGTCTCGTTGCAGGCTGCAAGTCCGGCGGCCAGTGCGACCGCTACAAACGCCAATTTCATCGAACGCCTCCCGCTCCTCGTGCGGAGCTTGTATGGGTTGATGTGTTCTAGCCGCTCGAAGCATGTGCGTCCAGCCGGGCCAGTGGCGTGTTTGGTGTAATCCGAGAGCGTTTCCTTGGCTGGGTTGCGGCATCTTTCAGCGGTGTGCCTCCGTCCGCAACATGCTATGTCAACAAAACTGACAACAGGACACCTGCCATGAACGCGCCCAACCGCCTGCTCGATGAAGTCGCCCGTCTTGTTACTGATGCCGCCGGTGCCGCCCAAGGCGTGCGCCGCGAGGTCGAGACCGTGGTGAAGACGCAGGTTCAGCGCCTGCTCGCCGATATGGACGTGGTCACGCGTGAAGAATTCGAGGCTGTGCGCGAGATGGCGATCATGGCGCGTGAGGAAAACGACAAGCTGAGCGCGAGGCTTGGCGAACTTGAGGGCGAGGGCAAGGCCAAGCCCAAGAAGGGCTGAGGCACCGCAATCCATCGCTGTCATCCCGGACTTGGTACAGGATGACGTGGTGCCATGTCAGGACACCAATCCTCACCACGCAATCTGCGAACCGTCATAATTCCTGAACTGGGCGCTCAGGCTCATGTCCAGCTTGTCGGCCAGCGCCGCGATTCCCGCCACGCTTTGGGCCGTGGTGATGTCAGCGCCCTTGCCGCCCATATCGGTCTGTACCCAGCCCGGATGAACCAGCAATACTGGAATTCCCCGCGGGCGAACGGCATCGGCAAAGACCAGCATGACCTTGTTGACCGCTGCTTTCGAGGCGCGATAGGCGAGTGCGCCATCGTTTGAGCCGGCCAGCGAGCCCATGCGGCTTGTGATAGTGATGATCTTTCCGCGTGCCGCCTCGATCTGAGGCAGGAAGGCTTGCGAAACGCGCAGCGGGCCAAGCGTGTTGACCGCCAATACCTGGGCGAAGGTCTCGAAATCCATGTCGAGCGCACCTTGGCCGGGGCTGTCGCTCTCGCGCGGTCCGAAGATGCCGGCATTGTTGACCAACACATCGACCGGCTTCGTCACAGCCTTTGCAGCCGCCGCGATGCTGTCCTTTTCGGTCACATCGAGCCTCAGGATGGTCAGGCGATCACCGTGCAAATCCTTCTGGGCGGCCAGCGCTTCGGCCTTTTCGGGCTCGCGCATGCAGGCAATGACGTGGTCGCCGCGCTTGAGCACGAGGGAGGCCAAGCCCAGCCCGATACCGCGATTGGCACCTGTGATCAGCCATGTCGACATGCATAGATCCCCGCAGCAAAGCAAAACGCGGAGACCGTGGCCCCCGCGTCCCTAGCTAGTTTGCTTGTCCGGTTGCCGTCAACCGTGTGATCGAGGCCCCGCCGACCTCACGTGGATTGCCACTCATTTCGCCTTCAGC
>JBOFFB010000128.1:0-2306 GCA_051648385.1 Allobosea sp. | reverse complement strand
CACAAGCCCTGCGGCCGTGTCCAGGGTCACCACGCTTACCGGCTCGACCATTGGGATCATGCCGGTTTCCAGCAGCGCCGTCGTTGCGCACATGGCATTCGAGCCGGACATGGCATGGGCCTGATCGGGTTGCAGAATGATCAGCCCGACATCGGCGGCCAGGTCGCAGGCAGGAACCAGAAGGCAGAACGAGCCTGCCGGGCCGGAACGCGGTTCGGTACAAAGCCAGCGTCGCAGGCTGTCGTCCACTGTGTTCAGGTGGTTCAGCTTGTCAGCCATTGTGGCACCGGGAATGTTCAGGACACCCCCGGTGATGACGCGCCCGATTTCGCCTGCGCAATGCACGTCGATGGTCTGGATGGATCGGCTAAAGCGCATTGTATCAGCCCTTCAAACGGGAACCCCATAGCCAGATCATGAGCAGATGTGCTGACCCGGTTGGTTGTGGGTGGCGAAGCCCGCTAGGTCCTAGCAACCCGCAGACATCTTGGACCGCGCAAGTGATCATCCAAGACAGCGGGCAACGGCTCCTCCCTGCTGGCTCCATTTGGCGTACCAGGTCATGAAGAGATTGTACTGAGCTTCGGCATAGCCGCGCTGACTTGCGCTGAGCTCGTCCGTCTCGATGAAGTTCAGCGCGTATTCCTTTTCGCCCTGAAGAAGCAGTATGTACTTAAAATACAATACAAGATCAGGGCCTTCATCAAACGACGACAGGACCTGAAAAGCCGCTTCCAGCTCCAGCGCCTTTTCGCGCGCCTCGACATCGCCGGCAGCAGCGGAGCGCGCAAGGTTGCAAAGCGTCAACACCTGACGCGGCAGGGCAACGCCAATTCCTGTAATGGCGCCGACGGCACCACAATTGACGTATCCATGAACGACCCCTGTATCCACTCCGACCATCAGCGTGACATCGTCATCTGCCGAGGTGATGAATTCACCGGCGTAGCGGGTGTCTGCCGGGCCACCGAACTCTTTGAACCCGACGAGATTGGGGTGTTCGGCGCGCAAGGCGTTGAACAGATCTGCCCGCGTGGCAAAGCCGTAGTAAGGGCTGTTGTAGATGATCGCTGGCAAGTCAGGGGCCGCCGACAGGATCGCCTTGAAATGCGCCCGCTGCGCAGCCGGCGAGGGGCCGCGCGACAATACGCGAGGGATGACCATCAACCCGTGTGCCCCGACCTTGGCCGCGTGCCTGGTAATCGCCACGGCGGACGCTGTATTGATGGCCCCCGTGCCGACGATCACCTTCACGCCGGCTTTCACCAGCCGTTCCACACCTTCCATCCTTTGGGCATCGGTCAACAGCGGCCAATCGCCCATCGAACCGCAATAGACCACGGCGGACATTCCTGTTGCGATCAGCGCCTTGCCCTTGCGGACCAAGGCATCGAAGTCAGGCTGGCGGTCAGGGGTGCAGGGAGTCATCAGGGCGGGAATGACGCCAGAAAAGATCTCGGCCTTCATGTGTGGGCTCCTGTTTCAGCATCAGACGGACGTCGAGTGACTGCGGGACCAAGCCAGCGCATCCACTTCAATGATACAATACATACTGTATATTATATGTCGACAGAATCTTTCGACGCTAGAGGTCGATGTTTTGCCGCTGGTCGCGGGAGAGCAGCTTCTGGATCTGGCGCACGATCTGGTCGGCATGCGCCTTGGCCAGTCTGTCGGATGCTTCGATGTCACGCGCCGTGATCGCCGCGATGATGTCTTCATGCTCTTCAATGACTGAAGGCGGCGGGCGGTCGTTGAAGGATTGGTAATACAGCCGCAGAAGCCGCCGACCGTCGTCCAGCAGCCGGACGAAAAGCGCCTTGTAGTAGGGGTTCCGCCCAGCCTCGGCGATGGCCGCGTGAAATTCGCGGTTCGTGCTTATCATTGCCAGTGGGTCGTGGTCGGCTACGGCAGCGGCAAACCTTTTCTGATGACCAGCAATGGTTTCCAGATCGTCGGGCTGCCAGTTCTGCGCGGCGAGGCGTGTGGTCACGCGGTACATCAAGGTGATTGCGTCGAAATATGCGGGCAAATTCAGAAAATCGATGTTCGAGACCATTGTCGACCGGTTGGGCAACGTGTCGATCAAGCCTTCCGTGGCCAGCCGTGCCAGCGCTTCGCGGATCGGCGTGCGAGACAGTGAAAGACGGTCAGCCAACTGTGCTTCGTCAATCGGGCTACCAGGCGGAAGGCTCAGATCAAGGATTTCCGTTCGCAACAGGTCGTAGGCTTTCTTGACCCCAAAGCCTCGCTTTCGCTCAGGTGCCGCAACAGCATTGTCGTCCATCGGGTGCTTCCTCAATTTC
>JBOFFB010000127.1:0-4498 GCA_051648385.1 Allobosea sp. | reverse complement strand
CCGCCTGACTGGCCGACGCAGCCGCACATCACCAGCATGTTGATCACGCCGCGATAGTTCATGTCGGCATGAAACCAGTGGTTCATGGCAGCGCCGATGATGATCATCGAGCGGCCTTTGGTCTTTTCGGCATTGGTGGCGAACTCGCGCGCCACCTGCACAATCTTGTCGGCGGATACGCCGCTGATCTTGGCCGCCCAAGCTGGGGTGTAGGGCACATCATCGGCGAATGAACGGGCGATGTTCTCGCCGCCATGGCCGCAATCGACGCCGTAATTGGCCATGAACAGGTCATGCACCGAAGCCACCAGCGCTTCGCCATCGGCAAGCTTCAGGCGCTTCACCGGAATGCGACGCTTGAGCACGCTGCCGTGGTCGGTGTGGGTGAAATGCGGGGTCGGGATGTTGCCGAAATAGGGGAACGAGACGTCGGCGAGATCATCCTTGATGTCCGACAGCGACAGGCGCAGCTTCGTTTCCGCGCCGCCCGATTCCTGCTGCTCCAGGTTCCATTTGCCGCTTTCGCCCCAACGGAAGCCGATCGTACCCTTGGGGGCCACGATCTTGCCGGAGGTTTCGTCGTAGGCGACGGTTTTCCACTCGGGGTTGTTGGCTTCGCCGAGCGATGCGTCAAAGTCGGACGCCCGGAGGAAGCGGCCCGCCACCAGCTGATCACCCTGCTTGTCGAGCCTGACCAGCATCGGCATGTCGGTGTACTGGCGCACGTAATCACGGAAATACGGAACTTCCCGTTTGACGTGATACTCGGTCAGGATGACATGGCCCATGGCCATGGCGAGCGCCGAATCCGTGCCTTGCTTCACCGATAGCCAGATGTCGCCGAACTTTGCAGCTTCCGAATAGTCCGGACAGATCACGGCGGATTTCGCCCCGCGATAACGAGCCTCGGTGTAGAAATGCGCGTCGGGCGTGCGGGTCTGGGGCACATTCGAGCCCCACAGGATCAGGAAACCGGCATTGTACCAATCGGCTGATTCAGGCACGTCGGTTTGCTCGCCCCAGGTTTGCGGCGAGGCGGGCGGCAAATCGCAATACCAGTCGTAAAACGACATGCAGACGCCACCCAGAAGGCTCAGATAGCGCGAACCTGCTGCGTAGCTGACCATCGACATGGCCGGGATTGGCGAGAAGCCGAAGATGCGGTCGGGGCCATAGGTCTTCGTGGTGTAGGCATTGGCCGAGGCGATGATCTCGGTCACCTCGTCCCATTTGGCGCGCACGAAGCCGCCATGGCCACGCACCTTGACGAAATCATCTCGCTTGGCGGGATTTTCGACGATGGACTTCCACGCGGCGACGGGTGTCAGCGTTGCCCGTGCCTCGCGCCAGAGCTTGAGCAGCCGCGAGCGGATCAGCGGGTATTTCACCCGGTTGCCGGAATAGAGATACCAGCTGTACGACGCCCCCCGCGAGCAGCCGCGCGGCTCGTGGTTTGGCAGGTCAGGCCGGGTGCGCGGATAGTCGGTCTGCTGGGTTTCCCAAGTGACGATGCCGCCCTTGACGTAGATTTTCCACGAGCACGAGCCGGTGCAGTTGGCTCCATGGGTGGAACGCACGATCTTGTCGTGCTGCCAACGCTTACGGTAGCCATCCTCCCAGCGGCGGTCCTCGTCCGTGGTGATGCCATGGCCGTTGGAGAAGGGCTCGGAGACCTTGTTGAAGAAGGTCAGGCGGTCGAGAAAATGGCTCATGTCATGTGCCTTCTGTGTTGATCAAGATCATTCGGCAGGGCGAAGATTGCTGGCGGGCACAGACTTACCGCGCTCGATGTCGTGCAGAAGTCCGCCGGAACGGGTGTAGAACCACCAGGTCACGCCAAGGCAGATCACGTAAAAGCCGAGGAAGGCGTAGAGTGCAGCCTCGGCCCCGCCGGTGGCGGCAATCGAGGTGCCGAAGCTCTTGGGAATGAAGAAGGCCCCGTAAGCTGCGACCGCAGAGGTGAAGCCGATGATGGCGGCGCTTTCCTTGTCAGACTGCTTGACGAGATCCTGACCCTTCAGGCCGGGTTCAAGCCTTGCAACTTCTTGCCTCATGATCGCGGGGATCATCTGGAAGGTGGAGGCGTTGCCGATGCCCGTCATGGCGAAGAGGAAAAGGAAGCTGGCGAAGAACACTGGGAAGGATGACGGATCGCCTTTCATGCCAATGGCATAGAGCACCCCGACAACGCCCAGCCCCATAGCAAGAAAGGCCCAGAAGGTGATGCGGCCGCCTCCGATCCTGTCGCAAGCCTTGCCAGCAGCGACCCGCGAGAGTGCGCCGACAAGTGGCCCAAGGAAGGCGTACTGCAGCACGTTCACCTCCGGATAGAGGATCTTGGTCAGCAGCGGGAAGGCCGCAGAGAAGCCGATGAATGAGCCGAACGTGCCAGTGTAGAGCCAGCACATGATCCAGTTGTGCTTGCGCCGGAAAATCACCGCCTGATCCGAGAAGCTCGATTTCATCGTGGCGATGTCGTTCATGCCGAACCAAGCGGCGAAGGCCGAGGCGATGATGAAGGGCACGAAGATAAAGCCCGCGTTCTGCAGCCAGAGGGTCGAGGTCACCTTGCCGACTGTCGCTGTCTGCGGATCGCCGCCGAAGGCCCCGAAGATGCCTGCCGTGATCACGACCGGAACCACGAACTGCACGACACTGACGCCGAGATTGCCCATGCCTGCGTTGATGGCCAGCGCGTTACCCTTCTCGGCCTTGGGGAAGAAGAACGAGATGTTGGCCATGGAGGAGGCGAAGTTGCCGCCGCCGAAGCCGCAGAGCAGCGCCAGACCCAGGAAGATCCAGTATGGCGTTTCAGGGTTCTGCACCGCAAAGCCCATGCCGAGTGCCGGTATCAGCAATGACCATGTGGCCAGCGTGGTCCACAGCTTGCCGCCGAACATGGCCGGCATGAAGCTGTAGAAAATCCGCAACGTCGCGCCTGACAGGCCGGGGAGCGAGGCGAGCCAAAACAATTGTTCGTTGCTAAAAGCAAAGCCGACCGATGGCAGCTTGGCCACCACGACCGACCAGACCATCCAGACTGCGAAGGAGAGCAGCAGGCACGGCACGGAGATCCAGAGATTGCGGCGCGCGATGGAGCGGCCACTGCCATCCCAGAAGGTCTTGTCCTCGGGCCGCCAGTCGGTGATAGCGCCTTTGGCTGCAAGTTCGCCTTGCTGTGCAGCGCCATGGATCGGCTGCATTTCGGGCAGTTCCGGCAAGGTGGCAGACGCCACACCCGTTCGGGCGGCGGTCTTTTCCATGTTGAGGATGGCGAAGTGCATCCACAGCGTCGACATCGCCACCAGCACAAACAACAGCCAGAAGCAGCTTTGCCAGACGCCGGTCAGGTCATTGAGCATGCCGAAGGCAATCGGCAGCACGAAGCCGCCAAGGCCGCCAACAAGGCCGACGACACCGCCAACCGCGCCAACCCGCCCTGGGTAATAGACCGGGATGTGCTTGAACACGGCGGCTTTGCCCAGGCTCATGAAGAAGCCGAGCACGAAGGCGACCACGATGAAGCCGGGCAGACTCATCTGTGTGGTGAACTCGACCGGGCCACGAATGCCCTGAATCACGTAAGATGTCGGCGGATAAGACAGGATGAAGGTGCACACCACCGAAACCGCAAAGGTCCAGTACATGATGCTGCGCGCGCCGTATTTGTCAGAGAGATGCCCGCCATAAGCGCGGAAGATCGACGCCGGGATCGAGTAGGCCGCGCCGATCATGCCGGCGGTGGCGATGTCGAGGTTATAGACGCCCATCAGGTAGCGTGGCAGCCACAACGCCAGCGCCACGAAGGCCCCGAACACAAAAAAGTAGTACAGCGAAAAGCGCCAGACCTGGATGTTTCGGAGTGGCTCCATCATCGCTGACAGAGGCTCGGGCTTCTGGCCTGTGGCGCGACGCTTGGCGAGATCAGGATCGTCTTTCGTCATCAGGAAAAAGATGATCGCGGTGGCGGCGAGCACGGCAGCCCAGACCAGTGCCACCGTCTTCCAGCCATAGGCAACCATGATGACGGGGGCTGCGAATTTGGTGACGGCAGCGCCGACATTGCCGGCACCGAAGATACCGAGCGCGGTGCCCTGCTTCTCTTTCGGGAACCACTTGGAAACGTAAGCGACACCGACCGAGAACGAGCCGCCAGCAATGCCGACGCCGAGCGCTGCAATCAGGAAGGTGGGGTAGTCATAGGCGAAGGTCAGCAGGAAGGTCATGACCGCCGCCGACAGCATGGTGAAGGTGTAGACCACCCGCCCACCATACTGGTCAGCCCAGATGCCGAGGATGAGCCGGATCAACGAGCCCGTCAGGATCGGCGTGCCGACCAAAAGCCCGAACTGCGTGTCGGTGAGGCCAAGGTCTTTCTTGATCTGGATGCCGATGATCGCGAAGATCGTCCACACCGCAAAACACACCGTGAAGGCAAAGGTCGATGCCCAAAGGGCTCGGCCCTGGTCCGACTTGTCGACGCCTTCTGGCAATGAAG
>JBOFFB010000126.1:0-2792 GCA_051648385.1 Allobosea sp. | reverse complement strand
CCATCAGCACGTCCTCGATCAGCGCCACGGCAAGGGCCTTGTTCGCCTCGGTGGGAACGGCGGTGCAAAACTGGGCCACGGTAGCGGCGGGATAGTCTCGCTGCGGGCGGAGTAAAATCCTGCCACTTTTCCCTTCTTGCGGCAGCAGGGAGGGTGGGGAGATCTATACCGTGGAACTTTACAAGAAGGTTCGTCTGGCCTGCGCCGAGGGCATGAGCGCGCGGGCGGCAGCGAAGCATTTCAACGTTTCGCGCGGGACGGTTGATAAGATGTTGGCCTTCTCGGTGCCGCCTGGCTATCGGCGGGAGAAGCCGATCACGCGGCCGAAGCTGGACGGGTTCACCGAGATCATCGACGCCTGGCTTGAAGCCGACAAGGCCATTCACCGCAAGCAACACCACACGGCGAAGCGGATATGGGAACGGCTTCAGGCCGAGCATGGCTTCACCGGCGGCTATACGATCATCAAGGATTACGTGCGTGAGCGTGAGCGTCGGACCCGGGAGATGTTTGTGCCTCTGGCCCATCCTCCGGGCCATGCGCAGGCGGATTTTGGCGAAGCGGTCGTCGTCATCGGCGACGTCGAGCAGAAGGCCTACTTCTTCGTCATGGTTGCCATTCGGAGCGCCATTGGTCCGAGCGACAATGGCGACGCCGCACAGCGATGCCTATTTCGTGCGAGCCTATCCGGCGGCGACGGCGGAAGCCTGGATGGACGGGCATGTCCGCGCCTTCGCCTTCTTCAGCGGGGTGCCGGAGTCGGTGCTCTACGACAACGACCGCTGTCTGGTCTCGAAGATCCAGCCGGATGGCACGCGCATCCGCGCCGCGCTGTTCAGCGGCTTGCAGTCGCATTACCTGTTTCGGGATCGCTATGGTCGGCCCGGCAAGGGGAACGACAAAGGCGCTGTCGAAGGGATGGTTGGCCTTGCCCGCCGCAACCATATGGTGCCGATCCCCCACTTTGCCAGTTGGGACGATTTCAACGCCGGCCTTGAAGGGCAGTGCCGCGCGCGCCTGACGCGCATCCTTCGTGGTCACAAGGAAACGATCGGCGAGAGGCTGCAGCGCGATCTGGCCGCGATGCGCCCACTGCCTGCCGCCCCGTTCGAAGCCTGCGATCAGGCGGGCGGCAGGGTCAGCTCTCAGTCGCTCGTGCGCTATGATACCAACGATTATTCGGTCCCGGTCGCCTATGGCCATCAGGATGTCTGGATCCGCGGTTATGTCGATGAGGTTGTGATCGGCAGTCGTGGGGAGGTGATCGCCCGACACCCGCGCTGTTATGATCGCGAGGACATGATCTTTGATCCGGTTCACTACCTTCCGCTGATCGAGCGCAAGATCAATGCCTTGGATCAAGCGGCACCCTTGGCAGAATGGAACCTGCCCGAAGAGTTTCATACCCTGCGTCGCCTCATGGAGGCGCGCATGCTCAAGATGGGCCGGCGCGAGTATGTGCAGGTGCTGCGCCTGCTCGAGACCTTCGGTATGGATGACCTGCATGCCGCCGTGAAGAAGGCCCTGAAGCTGGGCGCGGTCGGCTTCGACGCCGTGAAGCACCTCGTGCTCTGTCAAGTCGAGAAGCGCCCCCCGAGGCTTGATCTCGATGTCTATCCCTACCTGCCGCGGGCGAACGTCGAGACGACGCGTGCGGCCAGCTACATGGCCCTGATGACGGAGGCGGCGGAATGACCGAGGCCCCGAAGATCCTGCTTGCCCACCATCTGAAGACGCTGAAGCTGCCGACCTTCCTGCGGGAATACGAGAAAGTTGCCCGCCAATGCGCCGCCGAAGCGCTGGACCATGTCCAGTTTCTGTCCCGTCTGATCGAACTGGAACTGATCGACCGCGAGCGGCGGATGGTCGAGCGACGCATCAAGGCCGCGAAGTTCCCGGCCACCAAGAGCCTCGACAGCTTCGACTTCAAGGCGATCCCCAAGCTCAACAAGATGCAGGTGCTGGAACTGGCGCGCTGCGAATGGATCGAGCGGCGTGAGAACGTCATCGCCCTGGGGCCCAGCGGAACCGGCAAAACCCATGTGGCCTTGGGCCTGGGGCTGGCGGCCTGCCAGAAGGGCATGTCCGTCAGCTTCACCACCGCCGCCGCGCTGGTCAACGAGCTGATGGAGGCGCGCGACGAACGCCGACTACTTCGCGTCCAGAAACAGATGGCTGCCGTCAAACTGCTGATCATCGACGAGTTGGGCTTCGTGCCGCTGTCCAAGACCGGCGCCGAGCTGCTGTTCGAGATGATCTCGCAGCGCTACGAACGCGGCGCCACGCTGATCACCAGCAACCTGCCCTTCGATGAATGGACCGAGACCTTCGGCACCGAGCGGCTGACCGGCGCACTGCTCGACCGGTTGACGCACCACGTCAACATCCTCGAGATGAACGGCGAGAGCTATCGTCTGGCGCAAAGTCGCGCGCGCAAGCCCGGCGACAACAACTGATCCAGGCAACCAGACTTGGACCTACGGTCCAAGGCGGCCAGTCACCCGCCAGCTACATGGAGAGCGCGGCTGACTGGCCGCCGCCCACCGCACGCTTTCCGCGCAAGCCCAAAGTGGCCCAGTTTTGCGCCGCCCCGCGGCCCAATTTTACTCCGGCGTTGACAATCAGATCGCATCAACGGCCTTGGCCAGAAGATCCCGCACACCACCCGCAACGGACGTCAACTCGGCGTTCTGGATCGCCTGCATCGATGCTACCGGATCAACGGCGCTGACCTCTATACCGCCCTCGACCTCACGCAGGATGACGTTGCAAGGCAGCATCGCGCCCACCCG
>JBOFFB010000125.1:0-2912 GCA_051648385.1 Allobosea sp. | reverse complement strand
ACGCAGGAACGGCATCTGATGGCTCTCTCAGTAACGTATCTGGACGGTCTCGCGTCCGCGATCATCCCCTATGTGCTGCGCGATGATGTCTGGGAAGTGTTCGACGCGATCGACCGCAGTGCGACGCTGGGAGGAGGTTTTGGCCGTGCGCGGGTCGTTGTCGTGAATACCCGCGGCGAGACTGTCGCCGCAGGCAACCCTTCCGATGCGACGCTTGGCAGCAATCAGCAGGAGCGTGACCAACGCTTCGGCAAGGATGAAACGTTGGTTGTCACGGAAGAGCAGGGGCGTGCCTACGGGCGCAAGCTGCTGGTTTACCAGGACAGGCCCATTGGATGTGTTTACGCCGATTTTGATATCACCCATCTGCTTCAGGAACGCCAGGATGTGTTGCGGACCTTGATTGTCAGCAACGGTCTGATCGCCCTGTTCCTTGCCGCGATCGCTTACCTCGTCATCCGCGCCATGCTGGCACCGCTGGCGCGTCTGTCACGGCATATCGACCGGAGCGTCGAAGGCACGGTCGAGCCCATTCCCCTTTGGCAGGCTGGCACGCAAGGGGGCGAGTTCTGGCGATTATTCCAGCGTTACAACGCGCTGACGGAAGCGCTCAACGAACGGAAAGCACTGGCCAGGCAACTTGCAGCGGAAGAGCGCATGGCAAGCCTCGGGCGCCTGGCCTCTGGCATGGCGCATGAGATCAACAACCCGCTTGGAGGCCTGTTCAACGCCATAGATACACTGAAGCGCCATGGCGACAGGCCTGCAGTCCGCACCTCTTCGCTTGACCTGATCGAGCGCGGTCTTCGCGGCATTCGGGATGTCGTGCGCTCGACGCTGGCGACCTATCGCGCTGACCGTGAGCAACGCAACCTGACAGCCGCAGATCTCAACGATATGCGCCTGCTGATCGGGCCCGAGGCAAGTCGAAAGAGGGTGGTGCTCGACTGGCATAACGACATGTCCGGTGAGGTGATGCTGCCCGCCTCAAACATGCGGCAGGTCCTTCTTAATCTCGTGCTCAACGCCATAGCCGCGTCCGCGCCGGACAGCACTGTGGCTGTGCATATCCGGCATTGTGCTGATCGTCTAACGCTTGTGGTAGAGGACGAGGGCCCCGGCTTGTCAGCGGATGCGGCCGCAGTGCTTGCCGGCACGTCCGCAAAGCCATTGGCACTTGGCGAAGGTGCCGGACTTGGCCTGTGGATGACTCGCAGGCTGGTCACTGAACTTCTTGGCACAATCGACATCAAGCCCAGGCCTCTTGGCGGTGTGGCCATAGGCGTCGAATTTTGCCTGCTTGCCGACAAGGAGCTTCGTCATGTCGCTTGAACGTCGCACGATCGGTCTTGTCGAAGATGATCCAATCATGGGGGAATCCTTGGCCCAGCGCCTGGTGATCGAAGGCGCGGATGTGGCCTGGTGGAAGACCCGCGCCGAAGCCGTGAAGGGATTGGCGGCCTTACGCCCCGATGCCGTGATCTGTGACATTCGTCTTCCCGATGGAACTGGTGAAGACGTGTTCCGTGAAAACGCCCATCAGGAGGCTGCCCCAACATTTCTGTTCATGACGGCCTTCGCCGATATCGACCAGGCGGTCCGCCTCATGAAAAACGGCGCAGGGGACTACATCACAAAGCCCTTCGAGATGGTGGCGCTTCTCCAACGCCTTGAAGCGCTACTGACGATTGTAAAACCCCGGGTGGCGCAGGCCGGTGATCTCAGGGGTGCGCGTGACGAAGCCGAGCGGGCGATGATTGAACGGATATTGTATGAAACCGGTGGTAGAATCGGTGTCGCAGCCAAACGGCTGAAAGTGTCGCGGACGACATTGTGGGGTCGAATGAAAGCGCTGGGCATCGAGGCGACTTGAGATGTTCGGAAAATTGAACGCCGACTGAATATTCGTTCTGGTATCTGAACAAGTCATTGAATTTAATGATATAAATAGTGTTTCTGCTTGATCTTTTATTGGGTCTGTCAGACGTTATGTCGCAGGGTACAAAGGAGTTTGCGCCCGCGAAAAAACGATCCGGAGGGATGCCATGGGTATGGAACGCCATGCGGCTGAAGATGCCGCAAAGGTCGCGCAGGTCTTGTGCGACGGAACCAATCTTGACCGCCGCAGCCTGTTTGTCTCGGCTGCTGCCTTTGGGGCAGCCGTTGCGACACCAGCACTTGCGCAAGCGCCCGCAGCTCCTGCTGCACCAGCCGCTGCCCCCGCAGCTCCGCGTCGGTCGATCCTCGTCAAGGACGACAGCCGGGTGCTCAACATCGGCGCGACAGTCCGTTCCGGCAATTACTGGGACTGGACGACCTACATGACGCCGGTTGAGGAGTTTTACATCCGCAATCACTACCCGACGCCGCGGGCCGACGAGAAGACTGTGCTGCAGCGCGAGAACTGGAAGCTGAAGGTCCACGGGTCGTCTGTCGAGCGTCCTTTTGAAATCAACTACAATGATCTGCTCAAAATGAAGTCTCGTTCCATCATTGCCACAATGGAATGCCATGGCAACGGGCGGACGCTGTTCTGGGAACAGGGCGGGTTCACACCGCAGGAGGTTGGTGGCGGCAACTGGGTTATGGGTGCCATCGGCCAGGCCGAGTGGCAATATGTGCCAATGAGCGAGATTTTCGCCCGTGCCGGCATCAAGCCTGGCGCGGTCACGGTGATGTTCTGGTCAGGTGTCGACGGCAACGATATGGGCCGTCCAATGCCTTACTCCGAAGTGGCCGCCCGCGCAGACGACATCGGTGTCTGCTACGCCATGAACGGCAACCCATTGACGCCCGATCATGGCGCGCCTGTCCGCATCGTTGTGCCTGGCTGGGGCGGCACCGCTTCGATAAAGTGGGTGACCGAGATCCGGGTCAGTGACAAGCGCATCTGGTCGCGACTCAACACCAAG
>JBOFFB010000124.1:0-2040 GCA_051648385.1 Allobosea sp. | reverse complement strand
CTCGACTTCGCTGTCGGGGACCTCGAAAATCAGTTCGTCGTGGACCTGAAGCAGCATGTGGGCCGACAGCCGCGCGTCCGCAAGCGCTGACTCCATGCGCACCATGGCGCGGCGGATGATGTCCGACGCCGAGCCCTGGATCGGAGCATTGATCGCCTGCCGTTCGACGAAAGCCCGCATCTGCGGGTTGGATGACGACGCATCGGGATAGTGGCAGACGCGGCCAAAGATGGTGGTGACGAAGCCATTGGCGCGCACGAAGGCCTTGGTCTCGTCCATGTAGGCGCGGATACCGGGGAAGCGCTCGAAATACTTCTTGATGTAGGCCCCCGCCTCCTCGCGCGATATGCCGAGCTGATTGGCCAGACCGAAGGCGGAAATGCCATAGATGATGCCGAAGTTGATGGCTTTCGCCCGCCGTCTGACCTCACCTGGCATGTCCTTCACCGGCACCCCGAACATCTCGGACGCGGTCATGGCATGGATGTCGATGCCGTCGGCAAAGGCTTGCCTCAGTTGTGGGATATCGGCGATGTGGGCGAGCAAACGCAGTTCGATCTGGCTGTAATCCGCCGAAACCAGCTTCATGCCTTTCTCGGGGATGAAGGCGGTGCGGATCTGCCGGCCTTCGGCGTTGCGCACCGGGATGTTTTGCAGGTTCGGCTCGGATGATGACAGCCGCCCGGTAGTGGTCGCCGCCAATGAAAACGACGTATGGATGCGCCCGGTCTCGGCGTTGAGATAGGTCGGCAGCGCATCGGTGTAGGTCGATTTCAGCTTGGTCAGCTGCCGCCAGTCGAGGATGCGGGCGGGCAAGACGTGGCCCTGTTCGGCGAGGTCTTCGAGCGCGCCGGCGCCAGTGGCCCATTGGCCTGTCGCGGTCTTCTTGCCGCCGGGCAGACCGAGCTTGCCGAACAGGATGTCGCCAAGCTGTTTGGGGCTGCCGACATTGAATTTCTCGCCGACGATCTGCTGGATTTCGTCTTCGAGAGCCGCCGCCTTCTGCGCGAAATCACCCGACAGGCGCGACAGGATCTGCCGGTCGATGGCCACCCCACGCCGCTCCATGCGGGCGAGCACAGGCACCAGAGGCCGCTCAAGCGTCTCGTAAACCGATTGGCGACCGCTGGCGGCAAGCCGCGCCTTGAAGATGCGCCAGAGCCGCAGTGTAACGTCCGCGTCCTCAGCCGCATAGGTCGAGGCCTTGTCGATGGCCACGCGGTCGAAAGTGACCAGCGATTTGCCAGACCCCGCAACCTCCGAAAACGGAATGGTCGCGTGGCCGAGGTGCACCTCGGAAAGCTTGTCCATGCCGTGCGTGTTGATGCCCGCATCGAGCACATAGCTCATCAGCATCGTGTCATCGGCGGGTGCAATGTCGATGTCGTGGCGGCTCAGCACGAGCCAGTCATATTTGAGGTTCTGGCCCACCTTGAGCACGGACGGGTCTTCGAGCAGCGGTTTCAGGATCGCAAGTGCGTCCTTGGTCGGTATCTGGTCAGGTTCCAGCCCCGAGCCGAACAGATCGGTGCCGCCCCGGTGCAGCAGCGGCACATAGCAGGCAACATTTGGCGCGACCGCAAGCGATACACCAACCAGTTCCGCCACCATGGCGTCAAGCGAGGTGGTCTCGGTGTCGACGGCGACCACGCCCGCCTCGCGTGCCATCGCCACCCATTCGGCCAGCCGCTTTGTGGTGCGGACAGTCTCATAGGCCTCGCGCTGGATGGGTATCGCCTTGACGGCCTCTGCCGTCAGCTCGGCATGGCGCTTGGCGCTGGTGCCGGAAGGGTCGGCCTTGACGGGCGGTGGCTTTGGCGTGGCGCGCTCGGACAGCGTGAGCGATGTCCCATCTTCCATGGCAGGCTCATCGCCGCCTTCGCCCCAGCCAGTTCCCGCGCCCCTCTTGGCAAACTCCGGGTCGGCATCGATAGCGCCAGCCTCGGCCTCGTAGGCTTCGGCGACGCGGCGGGTCACGGTAGTGAACTCCATCGCTTTCAGGAACGCGATCAGGTTGCGCGGGTCGGGCGTGGCCACGCG
>JBOFFB010000123.1:0-3811 GCA_051648385.1 Allobosea sp. | reverse complement strand
GATGATCATGGGCGCGGCTTGCGGTTTCGCAGCTGCTATTGTCTCAGGCAATTCCTATGTCGGCGTGCTGGCCGCCATTATGGCGGGCATGGCGATGTCGCTGATCTTCGCAGTGTTGACGCTTGGTCTTGCGGCCAATCAGGTGGCATCGGGGCTTGCGCTCAGCATTTTCGGCATTGGCCTATCGGGCGTCATCGGCGCGCCATTCGTCGGTGCCAAGCGCGATCAGATGGCCAAACTCGACGTGCCGCTGCTGACGGACCTGCCTGTCATCGGCAAGGCGCTTTTCGGGCAGGACCCGTTCGTCTATGCCTCGTTGGCGCTGGTCATCTGCGTCTGGTGGTTCCTCACCCGCACCAAGGCGGGCCTCATCCTGCGCGCCTGCGGCGAAAACCACACATCCGCCCACGCACTCGGTTATCCGGTGCTCAGGATCCGCTTGCTGGCTATCCTTTTCGGTGGCGGCTGCGCGGGGCTGGCCGGGGCCTATCTCAGCCTCGTCTACACCCCGTTCTGGTCACCAGGCATGACGGCAGGACGCGGCTGGATCGCGCTCGCCATCGTGGTCTTTGCGTCGTGGCTGCCGTGGCGGACGCTTGCCGGGGCCTACCTCTTCGGCGGCATCACCATCCTGCAACTCCATGCCCAGGGCGCGGGCGTGCCGATACCGTCGCAGTTGATGACGGCCCTACCCTATCTGGTGACAATCATCGCGCTGGTCATCATCATGAGCCAGCGCAGCGGCCAACAGACAGCGCCTGCTTCGCTTGGAACGCCATTCGTGCCGGATAGGTAGTTGACGAATGAACAGCGAGGCATAAATCTTGCCTCGGCATCAAGCATTGTTACCAGAACCGGAGTGAACCCATGCAGATCAATCGTCGTGGACTATTACAGGGCGCAACCGCTCTCGCCGGGGCTGCAACGCTCGGCCAGCCCGCCTTCGCGCAGGCAAACCCATTGCAGGTCGGCTTTATCTATGTCGGACCTGTCGGCGATTTCGGCTGGTCGACGATGCATGATGTAGGCCGCAAGCGGCTCGAAGAGGTCATGGGCGCTGCCGTCAAGACGACCGCCGTCGAAGCCGTGGCCACCAACGACATGGAGCGTGTCGCCACTCAGCTGGCGCGCCAGGGCCGCCGATTGATCTTCACGACGTCGTTCTCGTTCTTCCAGCCAACGATGCGGGTGGCCGCCACCTTGCCGAACGTATTCTTCGAGAGCGCCACCGGCACGCAGACCGCCCCAAACGTCTCGCTCTACAATGCCCGCTTCTATGAAGGCCGCTACGTGCAGGGCGTGATTGCCGCCCGCAAGTCCAAGACCAAGACCATCGGCTACATCGCCTCCTTCCCGGTTCCGGAAGTTGTTCACGCCATCAACACCGTGATGCGCGGCGCCTGGTCGGTCGATCCATCGATGAAAATCCGTGTGGTCTGGGTCAACGCCTGGTTCAACCCGGGCCGTGAAGCAGATGCCGCCCGCGCTCTGATCGATCAGGGCTGCGACATCATCTGCGCCCACACTGACAGCCCGGCACCGCTGCAACTCGCCAACGAGCGCGGCGTCTTCGGCTTCGGCCAGGCCTCGGACATGACGCGCTTTGCGCCAAAGGCTCACCTCACCTCGAGCGTCAACAACTGGGGTGATTATTACGTCGAGCGCGCCAAGGCCGTCATTGCTGGCACATGGAAGCCGGGTGATGTCTGGGGTGGGCTCAACTCGGGCATGTTCCGGCTGGCAGCCTTCACCAACATGACGCCGGAAGAGGCATCAGAAGCTGAGCGCGTGCGCGATGCCTTGGCAACCGGCCGCCTGAACCCGTTCGATGGCCCGATCACCCGCGCCGATGGCACAGTGGCAATCGCAGCCGGCGCACGCGCCACCGACGACCAGATCCGCGCCATGAACTACTTTTACCGCGGTATCGAGGTGGCACTGCCAAGCTGAGCGTGTTGCCAGACAGGATCAGAAAAGTCGCCATGTCACCCATGGCGGCTTTTTTGCTGTGATACGTCAGAACGGGTTTGTGAGATCAGAACTTGGGCGGCGGCATGTCGCCCGGGCCACCAAACGCCGGCAGCTGGATGCGATCGAGCTGCTTTTGCACTTCCGACGGATCCACGGTCACCAGCGTATCCTTGTAGTGCAGCACCAGATCCGGGAAGAAGTACACGACGAACACCATGAACACCTGGATCAGGATGAACGGAATCACACCTTTGTAGAGTGTCGTCGTCTCCACGCCCTCGATCCGCTTGCCTGTAACTTTGTCATTATAGCTAAGCCTTGGTGCCACACTGCGCAGATAGAACAGCGCGAAGCCGAATGGCGGCGTCAGGAAGCTGGTCTGCATGTTCATCGCCATCAGCACACCGAACCAGACGATGTCGATCTTGAGCGCCTCAGCCGGCGCGACGAGGAGCGGCATGAGGATGAAGGCAATCTCGAAGAAGTCGATGAAGCAGCCAAGGATGAACACCACGAGGTTGGTGAACACGATGAAGCCAACCGCGCCGCCCGGCAGCGAAAGCATCAATTCCTTGACCCAGACATGGCCGTTGATGCCGTAGAACGTGAGCGCAAAGACACGGGCACCGATCAGGATGAAGATCACGAAAGCCGAGAGCTTCAACGTTGATTCACACGCCTGCTTGGTCAGCAGGAAGGTCAGACGACCATTCAACGCCGCGAGCACCAGCGCGCCAACGGCACCCATTGCACCGCCTTCCGTGGGCGTCGCAAGACCGATGAAGATGGTGCCAAGAACAAGGAAAATCAGCGCCAGTGGTGGGACAAGCACCATGATCACACGCTCGGCCAAGTATGACAGGACCTTGAGGCCGAACTTCTTGTTGGCGATGGCGACGCTCAGCGCGAAGATCACAGCCACCGATGAGCCGTATACCTCCGGCGCCTGCTCGACGATCGGCTTGAACAGCATGGTCGCGCCGATACCAACCAGCACCGACAAGCCGATCATGACCAATAGCGAGGTGACGCCAGCGCCCAGCGTGCGTGCTTCGGCCGGCAGTGGCGGGCCCGCCTTCGGATTGATCAACGTCAGTACGAACACATAAATCGCGTAGCAGGCCGTCAGCATCAGGCCCGGAATGATCGCACCTTGATAGAAGTCACCGACCGACTTGCCGAGAACGTCCGCCAGCACGATCAGCACCAGAGATGGCGGGATGATCTGTGCCAGCGTGCCCGAAGCCATGATGACACCGGTGGCAAGTTGCCGGTCATAACCGTAGCGCAGCATGATCGGGAGCGAGATCAGCCCCATCGAGATGACTGCAGCAGCGACGACGCCCGTGGTCGCAGCCATCAATGCGCCAACGAAAATCACCGCATAGGCAAGGCCGCCACGCACCGTCCCGAAGAGCTGGCCGATAGTGTCGAGCAGATCCTCAGCCATGCGCGAACGTTCGAGGATCAGCCCCATGAAAGTGAAGAACGGGATCGCCAGCAGCGTCTCGTTCGACATGATGCCGAAGACGCGCTCGGGCAGAGCTTGCAGGAAGTTCGGTGTAAACAGCCCAAGTTCAATGCCGATAAGGCCGAAAATCAGGCCACATGCAGAAAGCGTGAAGGCCACCGGGAAACCCAGAAGCAGGAAGAGGATCAGCGAACCGAACATGATCGGCGAGAGATACTGGATGATGAACTGTGTCATGAATACTAGGCCCCGAGTCTCTGGTCTGTGATGAGAGCCGAGGGCTCAGTGTTTGATTCCGAGCTTTTTCGCAGCGTCTGGATCGATGGCGGCGACAAGCTCCTCCACCAACGGAACGTGCTCCTTCATCTC
>JBOFFB010000122.1:0-9020 GCA_051648385.1 Allobosea sp. | reverse complement strand
TACATTTTTGGCGAACGCAACAAGATTCACATCATCGATCTGGCCCAGTCGGTGCCGATGCTGCACCGCGCGCTGCAGGCCGTGACAGACACTGTTGCCAAGGGCGGCCGCGTGCTGTTCGTCGGCACCAAGCGCCAGGCGCAGGATCTGGTGGCGGATGCCGCCAAGCGTTCGGCTCAGTATTACGTCAATTCGCGCTGGCTCGGCGGCATGCTGACCAACTGGAAGACGATTTCGGGCTCCATCGCCCGCCTGCGCAAGCTTGAGGAGATGCTCTCCGTCGGCGCGCAGGGCCTGACCAAGAAAGAGCGCCTGATGCTGTCGCGCGAGCGTGACAACCTGGACAAGGCGCTCGGCGGCATCAAGGACATGGGCGGCGTGCCGGACATGATCTTCGTGATCGACACCAACAAGGAGCAGCTTGCCGTGAAGGAGGCCCAGCGCCTCAACATTCCGCTGGCCGCCATCGTCGACACCAACTGCGACCCGGACGGCATCACCTTCCCGATTCCCGGCAACGACGACGCTGGCCGCGCCATCTCGCTGTACTGCGATCTGGTAGCACGCGCAGCGCTGGCCGGCATCGCCCGCGCCCAGGGCAACAGCGGCGTCGACATGGGAGCAATGGTCGCGCCGATGGTTGAAGTCCTGCCCGAAGAGACTGCAGTCACCGGCTTCGAGCTGCTGACAGCCCCACGCGGCGCACCGGACGACTTGACCAAGCTGACCGGCATGGGCCCCGAGCTGATCACCAAGCTGAACGAGGGCGGCATTTTCCACTTCTGGCAGTTTGCCGCGATGACGCCAGCCGACGAGATGGCCGTCGACGCCGCGCTCAAGCTCAGCGGCCGCATTGGTCGCGACGGCTGGATCGCACAGTCGATTTCGCTGGTAGACGCGTGATCTGGCGGGCCGCGCGCCCGCCGCTTCCGCTTCCCGAAACACCGGCGCAGCCCACGGGTTGCGCCGGTTCTTGTATCGATAAGCCCGGCCGTTAAACTTGGGAGGCTTGGCCAGCTTCCGTTCGAAAGGTTGAAGAGATGTCCGTGATTTCGGCTGCTCTGGTGAAAGAACTGCGCGACAAGACCGACGCAGGCATGATGGACTGCAAGAACGCACTGGTGGAAACCGCAGGCGACATGGAAGCCGCGGTCGACTGGCTGCGCAAGAAGGGCCTGTCCAAGGCTGCCAAGAAGGCCGGCCGCACCGCTGCCGAGGGCCTTGTCGCGGTTGCGACCGCAGGGGCCGCCGGGGTCGTGATCGAGCTCAACGCAGAGACGGACTTCCTCGCCAAGAACGACCAGTTCCAGATGCTGTGCCGCAATGTCGCTGGCGTTGCGCTGACGATCGGCGACGATGTCGAGGCCGTGAAGGCAGCCAGCTATCCGGGCGGCGGCACCGTGCAGGAAGCCATCGCCAACGCGATTGCCACCATCGGCGAGAACATGGAACTGCGCCGCGCCAAGAAGCTGAGCGTCTCGGCTGGCGTGGTCGCGACGTACCTGCACAATGCAGCAGGCGAAGGCCTCGGCCGCATCGGCGTGCTGGTCGCTCTGGAATCAACTGGCAAGAGCGATGAACTCGCAACGCTTGGCCGCCAGATTGCCATGCATGTTGCAGCGGCCAATCCTGTCGCGCTCGACCTGGCTTCGGTCGATCCGGACGTGCTGACCCGCGAGAAGGCCATTCTCGCCGACAAGAACGCCGGCAAGCCCGCACATGTGCTGGAAAAGATCATCGAGTCGGGCATCAAGTCCTATGCGAAGGAATCCTGCCTGCTCGAACAGGTCTATATCCACGACGGTTCGAAGTCCGTCGGCCAGGCCGTCAAGGACAGCGAAGGCAAGGTCGGTGCACCGGTGAAGCTCACGGGCTTCGCAAGGTTTGCACTTGGCGAGGGAATCGCGAAAGAAGAAACCGACTTCGCGGCGGAAGTCGCAGCGGTGGCAGGCGGCAAAGCCTGATCAGACCCGCACCAACCAGGCGGCGCCGAAAGCGCCGCTTTTTTTATGCCCTGATTCAGGGCCTTCATGAAGGGAGACCGGCGCATGGCAAAGTTCAAACGCGTGCTGATCAAGCTTTCGGGCGAGGCATTGGCGGCTCCTGACGGCTATTGGCTCTATCCGCCGGTGCTCAACACCTTGGCTGCCGACATCGCCGAAGCCTCGCGGGCCGGGATCGAGATCGCGCTGGTGATCGGCGGTGGCAACATCATCCGCGGCGCGCGCGTCAGCTCAGCTGGCTGGATTGATCGCGCAACCGCCGACTCGATGGGCATGCTGGCAACTGCGATGAACTCGATCGCGCTGGAAAACGCCGTGAATGCGGCGGGTGTCACCGCCCGCACCATGTCAGCGGTGTCGATGCCGACGATCTGCGAAACCTATGCGCGGCAACCGGCGTTGCACCACATGGAACGCGGCCACGTGGTGATTATCGCGGGCGGCACTGGCAATCCATTTTTCACAACCGACACGGCTGCAGTGCTGCGTGCTGCGGAACTGAAGTGCGAGGCTGTGTTCAAGGCCACGCAGGTCGACGGGGTTTACACCGCCGACCCCAAGAAAGACCCCACCGCCACGCGCTACGAGAAACTGACGCATGCCGAGGCCATCACAAAGGAACTGGGTGTGATGGACACGGCCGCTTTTGCGCTGGCGCGAGATGCACAGCTCACTATCGGTGTGTTTTCGATCGCTCAGGCCGGCAACATTTCTGCGGTGTTGAAAGGCGAGGGGCGTGCGACTTATGTGGTCCCTTGAATGCGCACCTCCGCTTCAAAGACTTGACCGTTCCGGTGCCTGACAGCATGGTCGTTTCACGACCTGATCAATAACAGAAGGCCTTTTTCCTATGGCTCCTCCGGTTTTCGACCTCAATGATGTAAAGCGCCGCATGCAAGGCGCGATCGCCGCACTCAAGCACGATCTCAATTCGCTACGGACGGGCAGGGCCTCTCCCAGCGTGCTGGACCCGATCATGGTCGATGCCTATGGCTCCAAGATGCCGTTGGCCCAGGTTGCGACGGTGAGCGTACCTGAAGCGCGTCTGCTCAGTGTGGTTGTCTGGGATCGCGCCATGGCAGCTGCCGTCGACAAGGCGATCCGCGATTCCGATCTGGGTCTCAATCCGCAGATGGAAGGCCAGACCATCCGCATCCGTATTCCTGAGCTCAACGAGCAGCGCCGCAAGGAACTCGTCAAGGTTGCCCACAAATACGCTGAAGAGGCCCGCATTGCGGTTCGGCATGTGCGCCGCGACGGCCTTGAAATTCTCAAGAAGCTCGAAAAGGACAGTCACATGTCCGAAGACGACAGCGCGCGGCAATCCGAACAGGTGCAGAAGGCAACCGACCAATCAGTCGGCGAGATCGACACCGCGCTCGCCACCAAGGAAAAGGAAATCATGCAGGTCTGAGTTTGGCACAGGGCGCACAGCGCTGTCGTGTTGGCGAAGAATCTGATTTTGATGTCGTCACAACAAGTCGAACGTTTTTGTGTGAAGTGTTTTCCTGCCCTCCGTGCGCCAGCTAACCGTGAGCCATGAGCTTATCTTCCGAGTCCGTTAGACAGCCTCTGCCAAAAGCCGCAGAAGGACAGCCGCCGCTCCATGTAGCCATCATCATGGATGGCAATGGGCGTTGGGCGCAAGCGCGCGGTCTCCCGCGCAACGAAGGGCATCGCCGGGGTGTGGAAGCACTGCGCAGGACTGTGCGCGCGGCCACCGATCTTGGTATCTCCTATCTGACGGTTTTCAGCTTTTCGACAGAGAACTGGCGCAGGCCGGCCATGGAGGTCAGCTTTCTGATCGCCCTTTTCAAACGTTTCGTGCGCAATGATCTCGCCGAACTGCATTCCTCCAATGTGCGTGTGCGCATGATAGGCGACCGCGCCTCGACCCCGCCCGACATTGTCGAGTTGATCACGCAGGCAGAAGAGCTGACGAAATCCAACACTGCGCTGACACTGGTCATCGCCTTCAACTACGGCTCGCGCGATGAAGTTGTACGGGCTACCAACCGATTGATTGCAGCGCGCCTTGCGAGTGGGGACGCCAGTCCGTTGACGTCAGCCGAATTGTCCACACACCTCGATACCGCTGACTTGCCTGACCCTGATCTGGTGATCCGCACATCTGGCGAGGTCCGGTTGTCGAACTTTCTGATGTGGCAATCAGCCTATTCCGAGCTTGTTTTCACGCCTGTTCTGTGGCCGGACTTCGACCATGCTGCGCTTGACGCTGCGGTCAATGAATTTCGCATGCGTGACAGGCGCTTCGGCGGACTTGCTCAGAAGGCAGTTTGAGATTTTCACGATTGCGGCGGGGCATGTTTGCGCGTCAAAGTCCGATCTGCCAAGCTTCGCATGTTGCCACCGACAATGACTGCAGGAACGACGCCATGTCCGGTGAAGCCCCGTTGATCGCACCTCCGCGTAGCGAGCTCAGCCTCAGGATCATGTCTGCTCTGGTCATGGTCACGGTCGCCGGCTTGACACTCTGGTCGGGTGGGTGGCCGTTTGCACTGTTGTGGACTGTTGTCGGCGTCGTCGCAGCCGTTGAATGGCTCCGGATTGTCCAGCCACAGGCGGGCTTGCTTCAGCGCATGATCGTTGTTGCAGGTACAGCTTTGGCCGGAGTGTCAGCGTTCTTCAGCATGGAAGTCGCGGCAGTCTTGGCGTGCCTGATCACCGCAGCCACAGTCATGGCGTTCGCGCCAGTTCAGGTTCGCCTCTTGGCTGGCGCTGGTGTTGTCTATGCCTGTGCGATTGCCGTTGCGCCGATCATCGTCCGCGCTGAGCCATCGCTCGGGCTCGCGCTGATTGCATGGTGCTTTGCCGTTGTGTGGTCGACTGACGTTGCAGCCTATTTCACCGGCAGAGCACTCGGCGGCCCCAAACTGTGGCCTGCGGTTAGCCCCAAGAAAACCTGGTCGGGCGCAATCGGTGGTGCGATGGCCGGAGTCGTGGCCGGATTGGTCGTTGCGTGGCTGTCACGCCGTCTCGGCGCAAGCTGGACACTCGGACTTCTCGGTACGGCAGGTTGTGCTGTGCTGGCATCAGCCGCTGGCCAGATGGGTGATCTGCTGGAGTCGTCACTCAAGCGACATTTTGGTGTGAAAGATTCAGGCTCCATTATTCCGGGGCATGGCGGCGTGCTCGATCGGCTGGACGCTTTCGTGGTCGTCGTCACCCTTGTCGCAATTGCCGTAGCCATCTGGCGATAGGACAAGACGCGTGCGCCGCATCAGCATTCTCGGAGCCACCGGTTCCATCGGACGTTCGGTGCGTGATGTCATTCTCGCCAATCCCGGCAAGTTCGTGGTCGAAGCTCTCGTCGGCGGTCGCGATGCCTTGAGCCTTGCCGAAACGGCGAAAATTCTGAAGCCCCGCTTTGTAGCGCTGGCTGACCACAGCGCACTGGCTGAGTTGCGACAGCACCTGTCAGGCACGGGCATCGATTGCGGCGCGGGCGACAACGCTGTTGACGATGCCGCCAGGCGCGATGCAGACCTCATTGTGGCCGCGATCAGTGGGTTTGCCGGTTTGCGGCCAACTGTTGCGGCACTTGGCCCGGGCCGCCAGATCGCGCTCGCGAACAAGGAAACACTGGTCTGCGCGGGTGCATTCTTCATGGCCGAAGCGAGGCGTCTGGGCACAACGATCTTGCCGCTCGACTCCGAGCACAATGCCGTGGCCCAGGCTTTGGCCGGCAGATCGCTTGCTGATGTCGCCAGGATCACGTTGACCGCATCCGGTGGTCCATTCCGGACCTGGAGCCCGGAGCAGATCAATGCGGCACGCCGCGAACAAGCGTTGAAGCATCCCAACTACAGCATGGGTGCCAAGATCACAGTCGACTCTGCAAGTCTGATGAACAAGGGCCTTGAGCTCATCGAAGCTCACCACATCTTCGGTATCGAGCCTGCCCGCCTTGCAGCCGTGATCCACCCTGAGCAGATCGTGCATGGTTTTGTCAGTTTCATTGACGGAAGCGTCATCGCCGGCATGGCGAGCCCTGACATGAAGGTGCCGATTGCGGATTGCCTCAGCCATGGTCGGCGGCTCAGCAGTACCGTGCAGCCGGTCGATCTTGCTGCAATTGGCAAACTCACTTTCGAAGCACCGGACACGGCCCGCTTTCCGTGCCTTGCACTTGCGATGCAAGCCATGGAACACGGTGGTGCTGCCACGGCAGTTCTGAATGCGGCAGACGAGGTCGCAGTCGCGGCCTTCCTTGATGGCGGCCTCAGTTTTGGCCAGATTTCAGAGCTGGTGTCAGAAACCATGGACAAGATGACGCGAGTTAACCTCATAACGCCGTCTTCGGTTGAAGAGGCGCTCGCAATCGATCATATGACAAGAGAGGCAGCGCGAACAATCGCGGCAAGCCGATTTGGATTACGGCTTTGATGCAGCTGTCGACAGGCAGGCCTTACGGGGAAGCTGCAGTGTCAGTGCATCTACAAGGGTAACGGAATGGACGTTTTCGGATCGCTCTGGGCTTTTGGCTCCAACTTCTTGTTCTACATTGTCCCGTTCCTTTTCATCCTGACGGTGGTGGTCTTCGTGCACGAGTACGGGCACTACAAGGTGGGCCGTTGGTGCGGTGTTGACGTCACGACCTTCTCGATCGGCTTCGGCAGGGAACTGTTCGGCTGGACGGACAAACACGGCACACGGTGGCGCTTTGCGGCGATTCCTTTGGGTGGTTACGTCAAATTTGCCGGAGACGCCAATGCTGCCAGCGCGCCTGACGCAGATGCCATGGCGACCATGACCGAAGCGGAACGTCGGCGTACGCTGCCCGGAGCGACCGTTGCGCGCCGATCCGCCATCGTGGCGGCAGGCCCCATTGCCAACTTCATCTTCTCGATACTGGTATTTGCCGCCATCGTGATGGCTTTCGGCAAGAGCATTATCGCGCCGAGGGTTGACCGGGTGTCTCCTGCCAGCGCGGCGGAGCGCGCCGGGCTGTTGGGCGGCGATCTGATCGTTTCAATCAATGGCTCGGCGATGGGTAGTTTCGATGACGTTCGGCGCATTGTCAGCATCAATGCCGAAAACAAGCTCAGTTTCATCGTCATCCGCAACGGGATCGAACAGCCTGTCGACGTGACGCCGGCGCTGGTTGAACGCAAGAATCCGCTCGGTGTGGAGCGTCTCGGCGTTATCGGTGTGACAGCTGCCAATCGCCCTGAAGATATCAAGCTGGTGAGTTACGGGCCAGTCGAAGCGATTGGTCATGGCGTTGCCGAGAGCTGGTTCATCATAACGCGAACGTTCGACTATCTCGGCAAGCTGATAACTGGCCGCGAAAAAGCTGATCAGTTGTCTGGCGTCATCCATATCGCCGAGGTTTCCGGGCATGTGGCTTCAACCGGTGGTATTCTGTCATTGATCACATTGGCGGCTGTCTTGTCTGTCTCCATCGGACTGATGAACCTGTTTCCGATACCGATGCTCGATGGAGGCCATTTGCTGTTCTATGCGTTTGAGGCCCTGCGTGGGCGTCCGCTCAGCGAGCGCGTGCAGGAATACGCCTTCAAGGCGGGCATTGCCTTTGTCCTGATGCTGACGGTCTTCGTGACGTGGAATGACATAACGCGGATCGTGACACGGAGCGTCTCGGGATGATCGTGCGTGAACCCGTGGCGTTGAAGCCACGTCGTGCGACAAACTGTTTTTTCGAGGGGAATGAAGGTTTGCTTCCCGCTGGAAACTTTGTAGAAGCAATTTGACTCGTATGCTCTGCAGCCGGAGGTACCCGGCGTGTGGTTAACGGACGGTGTATTGAACCAATGATGACGACGGTGACGAACCGCCGCCTTGCGGCCAGACTGAAGATGTCGACTGCAGTAGGTTTCGCGATGCTGGCTTTCACAGGCACAGCTGCGCTAGCGCAAGCAGTCGTTGTGCAGGGCAACCGCCGTGTCGATGCCGAAACAATCCGCGGTTATGTCGGTCGTGGTGGTTCACCGGATGCAATCCGCAGCGAGTTGATGGGCACGGGCATGTTCTCGGACGTGCGTGTATCACGCCGCGGTTCGCAGACTGTGGTCTCTGTTCGCGAGAATGACTCGATCAACAACGTCGCATTCGAAGGCAACCGCCGTCTCAAGAGCGATTTTCTCTCCGGAGAGGTGCAATCCCGCTCGCGCGGCCCAATCAGCGATGCCTTGATTGCATCCGATGTGGAGCGGATCCGCAATCTGTATCGTCGCGCAGGCTACGGAGCGACGGTGACGTCGCGCCTCGTCCCGCTGCCGAATGGTCGCTCCGACGTGGTCTTCACAGTTGCCGAAGGTTCCAAGACCGGCGTGCTGGAGATCAATTTTTCCGGCAACTCGGAATATGGCACCGGTCGTCTCAAAGGTCTGATGACCACGACGGAAATGAACCTTCTGAGCTGGTTCAAGACCACCGACGTGTATGATCCCGACCGTATCGCGGCCGACCTTGAACTGGTCCGGCGCTTCTATCTTCGCAATGGCTACGCGGATTTCCGTGTCGTTTCGAACGATGCACAATTCAATGCCGATCGCGGCGGTTATGTTCTCAACATCATTGTCGAGGAAGGCCCGCGTTATCGCGTCGCTGGCGTTCAGGTGTCGTCGCGTTTGCGCGAAGTGGATGCTGACAGCCTTCGCCGTGTGGTCTCCACCAACGAGGGTGATATCTACAACGCCGAGGCTGTCGAGCGCTCCTTGGCCGCCATGACTGTGGAAGTGGCAAGGCGCGGCTACGCATTCTCGCAGGTTCGCCCCACCGGCCAGCGCAATCCCGGCAACCAGACAGTCTCGATCAACTATGTCGTGGACGAAGGTCCACGCGTGTACGTCGAGCGGATCAACATCCGCGGCAATACCCGGACCATGGATCAGGTTATTCGGCGGGAATTCGACCTTGGCGAAGGCGATGCCTACAACAAGGTGTTCATCGACCGCGCTGAGCGCCGCCTGACCAATCTGGGGTACTTCAACAAGGTCCGGATCACCAACGAGCCTGGCAGTGCGCCGGATC
>JBOFFB010000121.1:0-2606 GCA_051648385.1 Allobosea sp. | reverse complement strand
ACTTGCCCACGCTGAACATATGTTCGGTATGATTTAAGGTCTGGGAGCACGCTCACCAGGATACAGATTGCCACTGCGGTCATCCATGGTCCGAAGGATCTCCGTCATGTCCTTTGCAAGCCGGATCCGATTACGCCGGAGTTCTGTGCGCTCGTCGTCCAGGTCGCGCCCGAGATATCTGCAGTGAGCAATCAAGGAGCGTGCGTCTGCAAAACCGGTGTCCTTTCGGGGCGACAGCGTGAAACGGATCGGCATCTGCCCTGTCGGGTTCGCCATCATCCAGAGCCCGCCGCGCTCGCCGACAATGTCCTTCATTTCAAGTATTTTCGCAGTGCCGTCGATGACGATCGGTACAGCTGAAAATGTCCGGTCGCTGATCGTCGAATAGATCTCGAGCCGCATCAGGCTCAAGTGTTCCTTGGCTTCGACACGGCTTGCGTGACATGGCAGTTGCCCCCGCGCCGATGAGCGGGTGATCAGCACTGCGGGGAATGACAGGCTTTCAACCGACACGCTGGCCGGGGGCTTATCGCAGCCGAAGATTGAACAGATGATCGCCGCGAACGCGGATTTCGACCGATTCTTCATGAGCGACCTTGCCGACGCTTGCGGACGAGCATGACGCCAACCGCCACAAGCACTCCGAAGACCGCGCCGATGGGGCCGGTGAAGAAGAAAGCCGTCATGGCCATTTCGAGGGATTTGTCATGATTGTTCGTCGACACGGCGACCGTCAGTGCCACGCCCACGGAAATGCCGATGGCGTAACCGAGTACGATGCCGAGAAGGGAGGTTGTGATCCAGCGCATGGTGTTTCCCGCTTGCTAATCGCCGATGATCGCTTTGGCGCGATCCAGTATCGCGCGGGCGACGGGGAGTTTGGCGTGCTTGCGCCGCAACTCTTCCTCGACGGCGGAAGCCTGGTCGCAACGAAGTGCCTGTTGACTCTGCAGTAGTCTGGCAACTTGCTCCTTGGGTATGTCGCCACGAGCCTCGCCAGCCAGTTTGCGACACGCTTCCCTTGCATCGACATGCGCAACAATTTCGGCTGGCACACCGGCCAGCGGATTGACGAGGACGCTCGAACGCGCCTTACGATTGAACTCAAGATCATGGTGTGCAGCAGCAGCGGCCATCAGCGCCGAACGAGGCTGATAGGCCTCCAGCTGTTCTCCAAGGGCAGCGAAAAGCCAATAGCTGATTGTCTCACGCTTCTCATTTTGTATGTGCACCTGAAGCACAGGACGCCCGAGGTTCATCAGCTGCATGGTAACCACACTGTGAGTGTGAGGGTGGACACCGGTCAACGTTGCTTTGCCGGCGTGCAGGCGCTTGTATGTCCAGTCCGGACTTTCCCCTTTTTGTAACAGTAGCTTGCGGCCCTCATCATCCAGACCTTCTGTCGTTTCATCGAATACGACTTCCGGTATCACTGCGAAGTAGGCCTTGATGTCCTTTTGCGCAGAATCTGCATGCACCGGAAAGGCTGCCGTCAGAACAAGAAGCGACGCGGCGCATGCCGCTTTCCAGCTCCGAACCCACCGCCTGGCGGCACGGTCAGTCGTGAGGCAATCATCATGGGTCTCTGGCA
Organism: Allobosea sp.; assembly: GCA_051648385.1. Lineage (GTDB taxonomy): Bacteria > Pseudomonadota > Alphaproteobacteria > Rhizobiales > Beijerinckiaceae > Allobosea. Next base: position 1,015 of record JBOFFB010000121.1, on the reverse strand, counting down.
TTCCGGCCATTGTTTTCTCCCAGAGTTGTATTCCACCACGGGTGGGATTGATTCATCGAACAGCTAAGGCTCAATCCTTCGGGCAATCGCCGATGGGCTCACCACACAGGCCTTTCCACCAGCCGATGACCTCGTCATCACTCGTCGCCTTGACCCATTCGCCATTGCACCCAATCACCTTCTTCGGGCTATTGCCGCCCCGGATCGGTTGTCCGAGGCTATTGCTGGCAGGCAGTCGCGTGGCATCTGCGCGCGGTTCACTGTACAGAGCTCCGTCCGGCATGCTGCGGTGAAAGTAGGTCAGCTTTCCACCAACATCATTCAGGTTGATCCAGCCTCGGCCGGCGTACGTCTTTACGCCACTCGTTGATCGGCGACCCAACACGCCCCGCCTGTTGGGATCATCATAGGGATGAAGCGCTTTCTCGATGAGAAACCAACCCTCGCGGAACCCAATGATCTGAAATTCGGTTCGCCATACTCCATCGGCCACAGCGAGTTCTACGTTGTCATCACCGGTCGCTTTCTGTGGTGGCGCGAGGCGGCCAAGCACCTTGGCGGCCGGTTTCGGTTCGGCGCGAACCGGCGCACCTGCGCGGTCCCTTGCGACCGAATATCCCGACACTGTGCAGGCAATGGTTTCTGTCGGTAACGGTTGGGCGTTGCCAGCAGGTGCCATGACCAAAACAGTAAAGGTGCCAAGAGCAGCAGCCAAAAGCCTCTTGATGGGTGCCTGCAGGTTCACCGCACGCCGAAATGCAATCCTTGGAAAAACGATTGACACAAACATGACAGCCTCCACATCTCAATACATCTGCAGAGGCAGTGCGCCGCCAGGGCCAAGAAGCACCGCCCAGATGTCATCGGCACCAACCGTGACAACTTCGATGACGTCTGGCTTGCCTGAGCTTTTAATCGTGACTTTGTGAGAGCCCGGTGCCACATCGAGCGACGGTCCGTCAGGTTGCTTGGACCCCACGCCTGCCACGATCTTGATGGTGCGACCGCCAACCAG
>JBOFFB010000120.1:0-1570 GCA_051648385.1 Allobosea sp. | reverse complement strand
CGCTCCATCTCCTCGCCGAGTTCGATGGGATGCGCCATCGCCTCGTGCAGCTTGTCCTTGTCGAGTTCGCCTTCCCAGCGGCTGATCACGATGGTGGCAACGCCGTTGCCGATCAGGTTGGTCAGCGCGCGGCATTCGCTCATGAATTTGTCGATGCCGACCAGGATCGCCAGCGACGCGATCGGAATATCCGGCACGATCGCAAGCGTCGCCGCCAGCGTGATGAAGCCTGCACCCGTGACGCCCGAGGCGCCTTTCGAGGTGATGATCGCAACGCCCAGGATTCCAAGCTCCTGCCAGATCGTCAGATGCGTATTGGTCGCCTGCGCAAGGAACAGCGTCGCCAGCGTCATATAGATGTTGGTGCCGTCGAGATTGAAGCTGTAGCCGGTCGGAATCACCAGACCGACCACGCCGCGCGAGGCACCGAGCCGCTCCATTTTCTTGATCATGTTGGGCAGCACGGTTTCGGATGAACTGGTGCCGAGCACGATCAGAAGCTCATCCTTGATGTAGGCGATGAAGCGCAGGATGGAGAATCCCGAGAAGCGCGCGATGCCGCCAAGCACGAGCAGAACAAAGAGAACGCTGGTGAGATAGAACGTGCCGATCAACGCCACCAGATTCCACAACGCGCCGAGTCCATAAGCGCCGACGGTAAACGCCATCGCGCCGAATGCGCCGATCGGCGCAGCCCGAACGATGATGCGGATCACACCGAAGAAGACTTTCGCCGCCATGTCGATGGCATTGGCGATGGGCTCGCCTGCCGGTCCCATAAAGGCAATCGCGAAACCGGAGAGGATCGAGACCAGCAACACTTGCAACAGGTCGCCATTTGCCAGAGCACCGATGAAACTGTTGGGAATGATCGCCATCAGATGCGCGACGATGCCCTCTTCACTGGCCTTGTGAACGTAGGTCGCGACCGCCTTCGGATCGAGCGTCGCAGGATCGATGTTGAAGCCGCTGCCGGGCTGGACGATTTCACCGACCAGCAGGCCGACCGCCAATGCAATCGTTGAGACAACTTCGAAATACAGCAGCGCCTTGAGGCCGACGCGGCCGACGCGCTTGAGATCGCCCATCGAGGAAATCCCGTGCACCACCGTGCAGAAGATCACAGGCGCGATCATCATCTTGATCAGCGAGATGAAGCCGTCGCCGAGCGGCTTCAGCGCCTTGCCGGTGCCCGGATAGAAATGTCCGACCAGAACGCCGAGTGCGATGGCGATCAGCACCTGGATATCAGAGAATGGAATACCAGGGCGATCGCGTTGAGGCCGGTACGGATGATGGCGCGGCGGTGACTGTCATCGGAGATATCCTGGGAGAGGAACGCGAACGGTAAAATGGCACGTCCGGCAAACGTGCGCCAGAACGTCGCACCCCTCAAGGAGAAATCCACGGAACAATATTATTTTACGGGCTGTTCGCGTCAGGCATGGGCGATGCCTTGACCGTCTCGCCAACGGCTATCCCGGCACGGGGCCTATCCGACTGCCGCCTCGTAGCTCTCCGGCTTGAAGCCGACCAGCAGCTTGCCGCGAACTTCGAGAACAGGGCGCTT
>JBOFFB010000119.1:0-2339 GCA_051648385.1 Allobosea sp. | reverse complement strand
GATTGGTAGATCGAGCCGTCCTTGATCAACTGGCGCCGGAGGCTGAGGCCGTTTGTCAGGTTGCCATTGTGGGCGACGGCAAAACCGCCCTGGTCCAGCTCTGCAAACAGCGGCTGCACATTGCGCAGGATGGTGCCGCCTGTCGTCGCATAGCGCACATGGCCAATGGATGCATGGCCGGGCAGGCGGTTGATGACTGCGCGGTCAGAAAACGCGTCACCGACAAGCCCCATGCGGCGCTCGGAGTGGAAACGCCCGCCATCGAAACTGACAATACCTGCTGCTTCTTGCCCACGATGCTGAAGGGCATGCAGGCCGAGCGCCGTGATAGCGGCAGCCTCCGGGTGGCCAAAGATGCCAAAGACACCGCACTCCTCGCGCAACGTATCGCCATCGAGGTCAGACAGGTGATTGTGATCCGTTCCCATGCCAGCCATATGGTCCATCCCAAGGCTCCCTGCAATTCGGATCATGATCCCCAGCCAGCGATCAACAGGTGATGGCCGGATTGTCGAACATAGTAGTTCAGAGCACGATGTACTCACGAAACCGGTACCTAGATCATCCCGCATTGAGATGGAATCCATCTCAATGCGGAAAGATGATCGATCATAATAAGTTAGAGCATTGCGTACTCACAAAACCGGTACCCACTTTTGTGCGCAATGCTCTAGCTTGCTTAACGGGTCAGGGCCGGGCTGGTTGCCCGGTGGTGCGTACGGCGTTCTCGACAGTCCGCTGAAGCTGCGCGCGATCAACCTGCCCGCCAGGTACTTCCGAGCGACGCTGCGGCTGTTGCCCTGGCACAACCTGGCCTTGTGGCTTCGGCTCTTCGGCAGGTGCATCGGTAGGCACACCCAACTTTGGTGCAAGATTCTTGATGAAACTTGTGTCGATGTCTTGAGGCAGCATGGTCAGCAACGTTTTGCCGGATGATTCCAGCAAAGGCTTGCTTTTGGCATCGCGTATCCAGTCAGGCTGGCGTGCCTCAGGCACCAGCGTGGTCCACAGCAGAAATCCGACCACGGCGAGCAGCAATCCACGGGCAGCACCAAAGGCCAATCCCAGGGTGCGATCGAGAGCACCAATGCGCGAATCAAGCACGAAATCTGAAATACGGGCTGTGATCAGCGACACAACCACGAGCGTGACAAGAAAGATGACGGCGATGGCAATGACCAGCGCGATCGTTTCCTGCTTCACGTGCTGCTTGACGAAGGGCAGCAGCATCGGGTGAAGGCTCCACGCCGCGATGCCGGCGGCGACCCATGAAGCGATCGACAGCACTTCCCGGGTGAAACCACGGACAGCGGCCAACAAGGCGGAGAGGACGACCGCGCCAAGCACAATCAGGTCAAGGATAGTCAAAGACATGAGCAGGTTCGCCGTGTTCGGAAAGTAACCAGAGTTCGTGCCCGCTACAACGCGAGATATCACGGTCTATAGCGGTCATTTCGGCTCGCGTCACGTCTCCTGCGTCATGTTTCGTCATCACCGGGGCGTGATCTTTGTTGCTTGCGCGGCGCTTTGGCAGCGATGGATGCGACGAGCTCGGCCACATGAGGTGTTGCTGTGAGCCGCATGCCGCGCATGTCGGGCGTATCGGCGGACGCTGGGGCGACCACCCCGGCAAACCCGAGCTTGCCCGCCTCCTTGATTCGCGCACTGGCCAGCGAGACAGGCCGGATCGCGCCAGACAGGGCAATCTCACCGAAGAAGACCGCATCTGGTGGCAGAACAGCGCCGGTCATCGAGGAGATGAGCGCTGCCGCCACCGCCAGATCAGCGGCAGGCTCTTGCACACGCAAGCCGCCAGCGACATTGAGGTAGACATCATGGCCCGAAAGCCTCAGCCCGCCATGGGTTTCAAGCACGGCCAGCACCATGGCCAGGCGGCTGGGGTCCCAACCAACCACGGCACGGCGCGGCGTGCCAAGCGCGGTCGGCGCAACCAGTGCCTGAATTTCGACCAGCACCGGCCTCGTGCCCTCCATTCCGGCAAAAACCGCAGCGCCTGGAGCAGAAAGATCACGACCCGCAAGGAACAAGGCGGACGGATTGGCGACTTCGGCGAGACCCTTGCCGGTCATCTCGAAGACGCCAATCTCGTCGGTCGGTCCAAAGCGGTTTTTCTGGGCACGCAGCACGCGGAACGCATGACCGCCTTCGCCTTCGAATGAAATCACGGCATCGACCATGTGCTCGACCACGCGCGGGCCAGCGATCTGGCCATCTTTGGTAACATGCCCGACGAGAATGATGCAGGTGCCCGAGGTCTTGGCAAACCGGATGAGTGCCTGTGCCGAACCGCGCACCTGCGTGACGGTGCCTGGTGCCGA
>JBOFFB010000118.1:0-4505 GCA_051648385.1 Allobosea sp. | reverse complement strand
GTCGCACCTTTGGCGAGATGAGCCCGGATGAGAAGCATGGCATTCCGACCGACGGCCGCGAGGGCCTTTCACACCGTGCCCGCGCTTTCCAGCAATTGGCCAAAGCCTGCCTGACCATCCCGTAAGCGGAGACTGCCATGTCCGAGTCTGCCAAGCCAGAATCTACCACGTCAGAACCCACCATCAAGGTCGCCGTTGTTCCGGTGACGCCGTTTCAACAGAACGCGTCGATCATCTGGTGCACGAAGACGATGCAGGCGGCCATCGTCGACCCCGGCGGCGAGGTGCCGAAGCTGATCGACGCTGCGAAGAAGCTTGCCGTCGCGCCGGTCGCGATCTGGCTCACCCATGGCCATATCGATCACGCTGGCGGCGCGGCTGAGCTTGCCGAGGCCTTGACTCTACCCATCATCGGACCGCACCGCGATGACCAGTTCCTCATGGATAATCTGGCCGAGCAGGGCCGCATGTTCGGCATAAGCGGCGCGCGACCGGTCACATCAGGGCGATATCTGTCGGATGGCGACACGGTCATGCTGGGCGACAACACCTTCGTCATCATGCATGTGCCCGGCCACTCGCCGGGTTCAGTTGTGTTTTATCACGAGCCATCACGCTTCATGCTGGCGGGAGATACCCTGTTCCAGGGCTCGATCGGGCGCACCGATTTCCCGTATGGTGACCACGCGCAGTTCCTCCGCGAGATCAAGGCCAAGCTGCTGACCTTGCCGGATGATGTCACTTTCCTGCCCGGCCATGGCCCTGCCTCGACCATCGGGGCTGAACGCGCGAACAATCCGTTCCTGACCTGACAACGGCCTACGTCAAATATGGCATGGTTAACCTTCCATAGACGGACCTGTGGGAAGGTATCTCTGCTGATCCAGCAATGTGCTGGCAGGAGAGTGTGCGTATGCGTTGCTTTGGTCGTGCTGAATTCTCGCGCCTCGCTGCCTTGACGGCCATTGTGCTGCTGCCCGCGCCGACGCACGCCATCGAGGCCAGGCCGCCCGTGCCGTCCGACGCGAACCGTGGGACCATCACACAGGCCACACCGCAAACGCCACAAGCCGTTGTCGAAGAAGCAAAAGCCGCGCTGCCGCAACACACCCACCCCATGTACGGCCCGCAGACGCTGGAACATACGCGCGCGGCGCTCGCTTTCTACGAGGAATTGTCATCAAGCGGTGGCTGGCCGATGCTGCCGGGCGCGATCCAGGGCCTGAAGGCAGGCTCACGCGGCGCCCTCGTCGAGCAACTCAAGGTTCGGCTGATCCTGACCGGGGACCTTGAACCTGATGCAGCTGGCGGCGACACCTTCGACAAGGCAAACGAAGATGCGCTGAAGCGCTTTCAGCTGCGCCATGGCCTGTCGCAAACAGGCTCAGTTGGCCGCCTGACAACACGCGCGCTCAACGTACCGGTCGATGTCAGGCTCAATCAGCTGCGGGCCTCGATCCACCGGCTGGAGGGCAACGCCTTTGCCTTCACGCAGCGCTATGTCGTGGTCAACATCCCCGGCGCACAGGTCGAAGCCATCGACAATGGCGTTGTCGAGCGTCGGCATGTGGCGATCGTCGGGCGGCCTGACAGGCCCTCGCCAGTGCTGGCGACGCGGATCACGGCGGTCAACCTCAACCCCAACTGGACCGTGCCGATGTCGATCATCAAGGCCGACATCATGCCGCACATGGCCAAGGACCCGACCTGGCTGGCCAAACACAACATGCGCGTGATCGGCGCAGGGAACTTGGAAGTCGACCCCAAGACAATCAATTGGAAGACCTCACGCAACCCGAATTTTTTCATACGCCAGGATCCCGGACCGCTGAATTCACTTGGCTCGCTTCGCATCGACATGCCGAACACGCATGCCGTGTTCATGCACGACACGCCGAAGAAAGAGCTTTTCCGGAACGATGTGCGCTTCAACTCGTCGGGCTGCGCCCGCGTCGATGGCGTGCGTGACCTCGCAAGCTGGCTGCTCAAGGGCACGGAGTGGGAAGACCGCATGCGCATTGATGCCGGCATCGCCACGGGCGAGCGCAAGGACATCAAGCTGACCAAGGCCGTGCCGATCGCCTGGGTCTATCTCACCGGTTGGGCCGCTGGCGACGGCATGATCCATTTCCGCGACGACATCTACGGCCTCGACACGCCCGAGGGGCTGGTGACCTCCACCATCAATCCGCGCAAGCCGGCAACAGTGAAATCCGCTGCCACACCGCAGCCGCCGCGCCAACAACCTTATCCTGTGCCAGTGCGCCACACGCCGCTGCCTGCGCCGCCGGTGGGTGCGACACCCGTTGCCTACGGGCGCTGAGCGTCAGACTTCACGCCTTCGGGCCACGTACAACATGGCCAGCGTCGTGACGGCGAGGAACGCGCCCAAGGCTGAGGCAGGATAGTTGCCCGAGAGCAGGGGCCAAACCCCGACAGCAACCATCGTCAACGCCAGAAGCTCGATCAACGTCACGGAGATCGGGCTTTTCATGCGACGCCTGATCATGCCCGTGCGGGCAAGCCGCGGCTGATACCAGAGATTGACCAAAATGCCTGTGACGACGGCACATGTCACACCCAGAAGGCTCACAAGGCCTGTCCAAGCATCAAACAACAACACAAGCATCAGTGGCAGGGCCGCAAACATCGCGGCGAGCCACGCGATCGCCCCAATGCGTGCACGCTGACGCAGGCGCGGATCAAGCGGCGCGGTCATGGCAAGCTCGGACGCCTCATCGGCGGACATTGCAATCCACGTCAGGCCGCCAGCAATCTGCCCGCACAGCACGATCAGGACAGGTGCAAGCGCGGAAGCGTCATCAGCGCCGGTGCTGACCCTGTAGATGGTGACAATGGCAATCGGGATCAGGAAAATGCACTGCATCAGGATTTGCGACAACAGCCACGGATCCCGCAAGATGATCCGCCGCTCCTTGAGCATCAGTGCCGCCAGCGGGGACGCACCAAAAGTTGCGCGGCTGCGCCGGGCGCGGGCTGGTGCTGCTGCCGCCGAGCCTGCCGCGAGCACCGCATTGCGCACGAAGCTCTCTGCCAACCCGATGAACATCAGCGCGGCCAGCAGGCCTGCGAGGACCATGATGGCGGCCAAGGCGGGCGCGTCACCCATCATGGCACGCGCCGGCATGCTGGCCAATTGCCATCCAAGCGCAGCTGAGTGAGCGACGTAGTCGGCGACAAGGGCGTCCTTTGGTCCAGGGCCAAAAATCGTGTCCCACTGCACCATCACGAGCACAAGAAGGCCTGCCAGCGCCGCCGCAACCTGCGCCGCCACACGCGTGCTGCGGATGCCGATGAGACGCACCAGGCCCATGGCGATGCCGATGGCGACAGCGGTTGCAGCCAGTGACAGCGCCACGATCAGCGGCAGACCAGCCAGCCAATGCGGGCCCTGTTGAATGGCCAGAAGCAGCAGCATCGGCGCGCCGTATAGCCCCGCCTTGGCGAGGGTGAAGCCAAAGACATTGAGCGCCCTGACCAGCAGGACAGTGCGCGGCGAGAGCGGCGCGGAAAACAGCAGATCGTAGTCGCCGCGCGCATAAAGCGCATAGGCAGCGGAATCAAGCGCAGCGGACATCATGAGGACGAAGAGGAACGCGAGATTGATCGTCAGCGTGATCTGGACACGCGGATCAGTAGGATCGAGGCTTCCCGCCGTCATCAGCAACAGATGCGACACCCCGAAGATGATCGAGGCAATGGCAACAAGCGTACCGCCAATGCGCCAGGGACGCATGGCGGTTTTCGGGCCCGCCATATCGGCAACGCCGCGCAGGGCCAGGCGTGCTTCATGCGCCAGCACCGCGTGTGTCCCGCTGGAGATCAGGGTGCCCATCTCAGGCGGCCTCTTCGCGCGCGACCACATCGAGGAAAACATCCTCAAGTGTCGAGCCTTGCGATGCGCCGCCCTCGCGCAATTGCTGCATCGTGCCTTCGCACACCAGCTTGCCGCTGCGGATGATGCCGATGCGGTCACTCAGGCGTTCCGCAACCTCTAGGATATGTGTGGTCAGGATGACCGTGACGCCGGCTGCCACGCGCGCCTGCAAAAGCTCCTTGACGTGACGCGCCATGGAGGCATCGAGGCCAGTCAGCGGCTCATCGAGGATCAGCAGTTGAGGGTCGTGGATGAGGGCACCAGCGAGCGCCACCTTCTGGCGCATGCCTTTGGAAAAACCCTCGCAGCGCTGGTCGGCCACGCGTGTCAGATCAAGCGTAGTGAGCAGCTCATCGCGGCGACGGCTGGTGACAATGGGCTCAACCTGCCAAAGCCCAGCAACGAAATCGAGATATTCCACCGGCGTCAGCTTGTCATAGACCATCGGCTCGTCAGGCAGCCACGCAACCACGCGTTTTGCCGCCACCGGATCACGCAGGCGATTGATGCCGCAGATGCTGATCTCGCCAGCGTCAGGCGCGAGCAACCCCGCAACAATGCGCAACGACGTGGTCTTGCCAGCCCCATTCGGGCCGAGCAACGCATA
>JBOFFB010000117.1:0-9026 GCA_051648385.1 Allobosea sp. | reverse complement strand
TTCACCACCTTTTCGTCTTGAGGTTGTGCACATGCACATAGTCGCCGACCTTGGCTGCGCCGACCATCTTGCCGATGTCCTGACCGTACTTGATGCAGGTGTCGCCAGCCTTGAGGTTCTTCAGCGCGACCTTGTGGCCAATTGGCACATCGGCATTGGCAGTCAGCTCGAACGAGGAATTGTCGTGGGTTACGACGCACAGCATCTTGGTGCCTGCCTTCAAGCCCTCGATCACGACAACGCCCACGTTGTCCTCGCGCTCATGGACGAGCAGGTGCGGTACTGACATCGATAAACTCCCTTTTTGCGTTTGTTTGCCGAGGTGGCTCACTGCCCTCTCGACGGCCTCATGTTTTTAGTCTTATATAAGACATATGACTTCTGACAAGATCAAAAACGACATGCTTTCACAGCCAGCCAGCCCGCAGGTCGGGTTCAGGCCGCTGTACCGGCAGGTCAAGGACGAGTTCGTCAAGCGCATGGTCGACGGGGTCTGGCCGGCGAATTTCCTGTTGCCGAGCGAGGGCCAGCTTGCAGCGGAAATCGGTGTCAGCCAGGGCACTGTGAGGAAAGCGCTGGACGAGTTGTCCGCGGAAAACCTGCTGGTTCGCCAGCAAGGGCGCGGCACTTTCGTCGCGCAACATGACGAAAAACGCATACTTTTCCAGTTCTTCAAGCTGGTTCCGGATGACGGCATCGCCCGCTTTCCAGAAAGCGTGGTGCTGGAAGCAGCGGTATTTGGCGCGACCGAGACCGAGCGCGAACAACTTGGGCTTGAGCCGGGCGCGAAGGTGGCAAGGGTTCGCCGGATGCGCGCCATCGACGATGTTCCGATGATCATCGAGACGCTGTCGCTGCCTGATGCGATGTTTCCCGGAATCACGGATGCGCCGGTGCCGAACAGCCTCTATGCGTTCTATGCAGAGCGCTATGGCGTGACCATTGCTCATGCCCGTGAGAAGCTGAAAGCAATCGCACTGGATGTGGTTGACGCGCCGATTCTCGGCATGTCTCCCGGGCACCCGGCCCTGATGGTGCAGCGGTTGGCGCTATCGCTCGATGCCAAACCGGTCGAATGGCGGGTGAGCCTTTGCCTGACCGATGATGCGCACTATCTGTCGTTCATGAGATAGTTTTTCGCGTGCGATGAACTAGAAAACAGACCTCGGGAGGGTCCCCATGCCAACGTTCATGAAGCCATTTTTGTTTGCAGCTGCGGGCGCGCTTGCCTTCGGCAGCGCAGCACTTGCACAGAGTTTTCCATCAAAGCAGATCACGCTGATTGTGCCGTTCGCGGCGGGCGGGCCCAGCGACGTGATCGGCAGGCTCGTCGGCGAGCACATGAGCCGCACGCTCGGCCAGCAGGTCGTGGTCGAGAATGTGGCAGGCGCTGGCGGCACGGCGGGTGCTGCTCGCCTCGCCACGTCGGCAGCTGACGGGCATACCGTGCTGATCCACCATCTGGCGCTGAAAGCCGCGCCTGCGCTCTACAACAACCTGCGCTACGATACGGCCACCGCCTTCGAGCCGCTGGGCATGATCAATACCGGGCCGATGGTCGTGACCGGGAAGCCCGGTCTTGAGCCCACCACTGCAACCGCATTCTTCGCTTTCGCCAAGGCGCAGGGCGACAAGCTGACGATGGCGCATGCCGGCATCGGTTCGAATTCGCATCTCTGCATCCTCCTGATGAATCAGGCTGCGGGCTCCAAGCCAACGCAGGTCGCCTATCGCGGCACCGGCCCGGCCATGAACGATCTCGTCGCAGGCCAGGTCGATGCACTCTGCGACCAGTCGACCAGCGCGATCCCGCAAATTCAGGGCGCGAAGATCAAGGCCTTTGCCGTGACCTCACCGCAGCGGCTCGACATCATCAAGGACGTGCCGACCGCGCGTGAAAGCGGCACGACAATCGACATGACGGTCTGGCACGGGCTCTATGCGCCGAAAGGTACGCCTGCCGAGGCGCTGGGCAAGCTAAGCACAGCGTTGCAGGCGGCGATGAAGGACGCAACAATCAACGCTCGCTTTGCGTCCTTCGGCACCACCGCCTTCCCCGAAGCGCAGCGCACACCAGCCGCGCACAAGGCTGCCTTCGAGGCGGAAGTGGCGAAATGGTCCAAGGCCATCAAGGATGCGGGCGTGGCAGCAGCAGCTGCCAATTGAACTTGCGGCGCAGGACGATCCGGCCACATCGCACGATACCCCTTGAGAACGACAGGTGCTGCCGAAATCGACAGCAGACGATGACTATTTGAGCAAGAAGGCATACGGCTAAGATTTTTTCTTGATTTCCTTAACGTCATTGTTACGTTATCGCAGCGTCATGTTCGACGTGCATTTCAGAACTAGTTTGGGGGGGGCACATTCGGTGTCCGGGCACAGCGTGTCCGGCAGCAGGTTTGTCATATCCGGAATCAAGCTTGGCATGATCATCGGTTTTGCTGGTTTGCAGATCGAAGCCCACGCGTCCCCCGGCCTGATGTTCAGGTCACCGCACCATTGGCCTGTCGTTCAGGCTGACCTGTCCTGAGATCCTGCTCCAGCGGCTTCGTCCCAGCGTCAGCTCGGTGCTGACGTTCAATTGATGCCGCACATGCGAACTGGCCCGAGAAGGCAATCCGATATGTCTCGGGGTCTTCATTGACGATGGAGCTTGAGCGATGACAAGCTGGTTGATCGAAAGCATCGGCTTTCTGGCTGCTGGTGCCACGGCAGTGACATTCTACTGCAAGCGGATGGCCTATCTCAGAGCTTTCGCGATTGGTGCCAATGTCCTGTTCATCACCTACGGCGCCGCGATGGGCCTGATGCCGGTCCTGGTGTTGCATTGCCTCCTGTTGCCGCTCAACATCATGCGGCTGGCTGAAGCCATCGCGCGGCATCGGCGCGAGCGTGCTGCAGAGAAAGCCACACAGCAACCGACCCTGGCACATGATCTCAAAGGCTGATCGCTCGCCCCTCGCGGATCGATTGTTCGGCGGCGAGGCCAATGCGGACCGCTTTCAGCCCGTCTTCCAGCGTGACATCGACTGCGCCGCCTTCGCGGACAACGCGGTTGAAACCCATGTGCTGGTAGTACGTCGAGCCGTGATGGTCACCGGCCTTGAGGATCGCTTCGTCGACATGGACCTTGCGCCGAACCGGGTTCTGGGGCTGACGCGGTGAGATCTGAATCTCGCTCTCCCGTTCGCCTCCGCCCGGCCAGAAACGGGCGGGACCGGGCACAAACGCCTCGACCTTGCCGTGTGACCCTGTCGCCGCCAGCTCTTCCTGCCAGTATGAGCCTTCGGAGAACATGCACAGATCGAGCAGCGCACGGATGCCGGACCTGAAATCGACAATCACGAAGGCGTTGTCGAGGATGTCAGGCACGCGGCCATCATAGCGCTCGTCCTTGTGGTTCACGTCCGCTGCGCCGGAGGCATAAACCCGCACTGGTTCGTCCTGCGCGACCAGCCGCATCAAGTCGAAGAAATGGCAGCATTTCTCGACCAGCGTGCCGCCAGTACGTTCTGAAAAGCGGTTCCAGTCACCGACTTTCTTGAGGAATGGAAAGCGGTGCTCGCGGATGGCGAACATCTTCAGCTCGCCGATCGCGCCTGCCCTCACCTCGCTTATCAGCTCAGCCACGGGTGGCATGTAGCGATACTCCATCGCCACCCAGATGGGTGCCTTGTGGGCTGCCCCGGCTTGTCCGAGCAGATCGCAATCGGCCAGCGTGGTGCAGACCGGTTTTTCGACCAGCACCGGCAAGGCACGGGGCGCTGCGAAGATGTCGTCGAGGATGGCCTTATGCGTGTCGTTCGGGCTGGCGATGACCAGCGCGTCGATGAGGCCCGAGGTCAGCAAATCCTGATGGCTTTTGAAGGCTTTCGCACCGCCTGCCACCGCTGAAGACAATTCTCGCTGCTCGGCATCGGTATCGGACACCGCCGTGACCACTGCGCCCGGCACCAACGCCAGATTGCGGATGTGCTCGCGGCCCATCATACCGGCCCCGATCAGGCCGTAACGAACGGTTTCAGACGTCATCAGGCCAACTCCACCACGCGCAATCCCATCTCCTGACCGAGCGCCCTCAGCACGCCGCGATGCTCGCCATAGACCAGCGCGACATGGTGTTCTAGGCCGAACTCCAGCATCGCCTCCGTCACGTCCTCGGCGCTGCGGTCAAAGCGCACCACGCCGGATGTGCCGGTGAAGCTCATCGGCGCGCGGAGCATCTCCCCACCCGCAAGGATCATCGTGGTCTGGCTGCGCGCCTGGCTGATCCGGGCGATGCTGACGCGGCCCGGCTTCAGGGTGAATTCCTGCAACAGCGGCATCTTGCGATTGGAGTGCAACTGCGCGCGCGGTTGGAATTGGTCATCGGCCATCGACAGCGGTGCCGAGCCGCAATGCCAGAACACTCCGGTGTTGGTGGCCGCGTCCATATCGACGATATCGACCAGCCAGGTGGGCGCTCCCGCCACCTCCTGCATCAGCATACCGGTGAGCGCGCCGTAGACGTCGGCTTCGCAGGCGCAGGGCGTCTTGGCTTCCGTCATCAGGCCCATTGGCCCGCAAGCGGCGCAGCCATAGTCGGTGAACATTTCGGGCCAGCAGCGCACCGCCATCGCCGAACAGCCCCGTGCGGTCTTAAGGCCATCAAGCGCGTGGTAGACACTCAGGCTCTTGTCGAGTTGGCCCTGATCGACGCCATCCAACCCGGTGATTTTGTCGGCCACATCGGCGCGCGTGGCGGCGATCTGGGCGGCAGTGATCATCTTTGCGCTCTCGAAAACCTCCGGCAAGGCGATGCGCTTCACATCCACGCCCGCCAGCGCTGCGAGTTTGCCAGCGTCATAGGCGCAGGTATCGAAGCCAAACGGATGCTCACCGACCAGCCCAATGCTGCGACCCTTGAGGCTGGCCAGCACACGCTTGGCCTGCTCGCGCTCGACGAGGCTTGGCTTGGAGCCTGTGGGAAAAGCCGGATCGCGTTCATCGCCGATCACCAGCCCGCCAATCGCGTCCTGGATCAGATGAGCATCCGGCGCGGAATAGAGCCAGCGCAGTGGGATGCCCGCGAGGCCCAATGCGTGGGCGGCAAGGTTGAGGCCGCAGAACGAATTGAGGCGCAGCCGCCCGCCGGCGCGCGGCTCTGGCACAGCCCATATCGCCAGCGGGGCGAGGTTCTCTTTTGCAATTCGCACGGTCATCGAAGCGTCGGTGAAGGTGACTTGCAGGATGAGGAGCAGGTCGATGTTCTGGCCCTTGAGCGCCGCCAGCGCAGCTTCGGTAGCCGCGCCATCGAACAGCAGGTCGCGCGCGCCGACGATGCGGTGGCCGGTGGCCTCCAGCGCCTTGAAGCAGGCGGCGGCCATCTCCTCGGCATAAGGAACATCGAAGGTCGGGCGAGCCAGCGGCAGTACGCCAATCACGGGCATGGGGTTGGTCCTCGTTGATATCAGGTCGAAAGCTTCGTCATTCCGGGGCCGCAACGCGGAACCCGGAACCCATCAACGTACTTGTTGGTGCAATTCCGTAGCCATTGCAGTTCCTACGCATCGGCTAGAGCATTGCGCACAAATGTGGGTACCGGTTTTGTGAGTACGCAATGCTCTATCTTTTTATGATCGATCATCTTTCTGCATTGAGATGGATTCCATCTCAATGCAGGATGATCTAGTGCTGATGGGTTCCGGGCTCGCGGCTGCTGCCGGGCCCCGGAATGACGAAAGGACGGTCATCACATCGCCCCGTAATGATGGCGGAAGCTGGCGTCGGGATGCTCGACGCCGACTTTGCCGCCATAGAGCGCATGGTCGAACCATGGCAGGCCGGATTTGTCGGTCATGGCGTTGAGCTCGGCCATGTAAGGCACGCTCTTTTCGCGCAGCCCGGCACGGATCGCATCCCAATCGGGAAAGGCCTTGAACGGATCGGCCCAGATGGCACGCCCGGCAAGATAGCCAGAGGCACCAGCCGCATAGGCATATTGCATCACCGTCTTGAATTCGTCCATCGACGCCCCGGCAGAAAGCATGACCCAGGGGCGGCAGCAGAGCGCACCCATTTCGTTGAACAGCTTTTGCGTGATGACCCGGTCAGCCTCGCCAATGCCCTTGGCTGGCACCGGGCTTTCGAGCTTGAAGACATCAATGCCGTACTCCGGCTTGGCAAACTCGCGCACGCTGTCGAGCACATGGTGAGCGTGCTTGCCCTGCATCTCGACATAGTCGGTCGTCTGGTGCGCATCGCTGGCGAGCGGATAGACCAGAAGCTCGAACAGGAACGGAATGTCATAGCGGGCGCAGGCGTCGCCGATGCGCCGCGTGTAGTCCTGCTGCGCCAGATTGACCGACAGATCGGCGTCGGGGCGATACCAGGCCAGGACCTTGACCGCATCGCCGCCTGAGCGCTTGATCTTCTCGACCGACCAGTCGTCGATCTCGGATGAAAGCCGCCCGCCCGGCGTTTCGCGGAAGATCGAGTCTTCCAGCGTGACGATCAGGCCCTTTGTCGGCGACAGGATCGAGAGGCCTTGCGGCAGAGCGAAATGCGGGTCGAGCAGCATGGCCGAGGCATCGGCCTGCAACTCACGCACCAGCATCAGCTTGAACCCGGCGACGTCCTCGTAGGGAGCCTCGACGGTGCCGCGCGCAGCCTTGATCGGGTTCTTGATCGGCGGGCGCTGATCGACAGCCACCATCTTGAAGCGGCCGTTCTCGTCGGCCATCCTCCTCATTCCCCAGAGCTTGCCGGGTGATAACGTCGTCATGTGCGTTCCCTCAAGAATTGTTCGACTTCGGCGCGGGTCGGGGCACCTTTTCGACCCCCGAAGCGCGTACATTTGATGGCGGCGGCAGCGTTGGCGAAGCGCACTGCCTGCAGTTCGGTCTGATGCTCTGCAAGCGCCAGTGCGAATGCGCCATGCCAGACGTCGCCCGCGCCGAGCGTGTCGACCACTTCGACCTTGAAGGCGGGGACATGCGTGATCTCGCCCTGATCGAGTACCCATGTTCCGCGCTCGCCGACCGTGACGGCCAGCCAGCAGCAAGCGCGCTTGAAGGTGTGGAGGCCTTTCTCAAGATCGGAAGTGCCTGCCTGCTCGACCAGCCCGATTTCGCTGAAGGCCACATGGGTCGCAGCGACGAGCAGTGCTGAATCGGCTGGCTTGCGGTCCGCGTCCAGCACTGCAGGAATGCCAGCCTTGCGCGCTGCCTGGAACAGAGACAGCGCCCCCTCCTCCCAGCGTGTGTCGCCGAGAACGGCACCAACGCCTTTTGGCAAAATCTCCGGCAGCCATTCAGGCTCGGTCGGCATGGCGGGATCGGAGTACGAGACAATCATGCGCTCGCCAGCCGGATCAACCATGATCGCCGAAACCGGTGAGCGCGCGCCGGTGACAGCCTTGCAGTGGCGCATGTCGACGCGTTCGACCCTCAGTTCGTTGCGGATGGCATTGCCGGTCACGTCATCGCCAAGGCGCGTCAGCAGCGCGGACTTGCCGCCCAGGCGCGCGATCGCCACCGCCGCATTGGCCGCGATGCCGCCACCCACGACCTCAAGCGCCGAGGCACGATATTTCGTGCCTTCGCTTGGGAGCGCAGCCACGCCATAAACGTAATCCAGCGTTGCGATTCCGACACAGAGTACGCTTGCCATCAGTGTCCTTGCCTGGGGCTCCCAGCATGGTCCGGGATTGACCAGACACTAGACTGGGCAACGTCAAAGCTCAAGGTCTTATGTCTTATACAAGAGTTGGACCTTGGAGTGTCCTCAGACTTCTTTGCACGGGGGTAATGTGTCAACGGTTTGCCTCAACACCGGTGGCAGTCCAGCGAGGTCAAGAGCCAGCGAGCGGCAGCCTTTGCGCCCCTCACTGACGACAGTAGGGTGACCCAGATGGGTGTTGTCGAACACGCGCCAGAAATCTACCGCACGAACGTAGCGCGCAAAATTGGCGGAAGACCGCAAGAAACGACGGCGAGCGTCCGTTTCAGGAACGTTGTGGCCACCCTCGGAAACCCGCCGGGCGATGCGCTGGATGCACACCTCGACATCACGAACAGCGAAGTAAAGCAGGCCGACGTGCCACCCAGCCGCTTGTGCACGGGCTATTGTGCGCAGATGAGTGACACCAGCCAACGTGGTTTCAATCGTGAATGACTTGCGCAGATCAGTGACACCCGCCACCGGCGCACTGTCCAGCCAATTGCCGATCTGCAACAAGGCAATACGGGCCGCCTCCAGGCGTCCATCATCAGGCTGCAGAGGCGACAGGCCGCGCGCGATTTCGTCAAGATTGATGAAACGCACCGATCCTGACACCTGGCGGATGTGGCGGAACGCATAGGTGGTCTTTCCGACGCCGTTGGGGCCAGCAACAAGCCAGAGAGTGGGGGGCTTTACGGACATGGCGTTCCTTGATGAAACATCATCTGCCATCCTTCTGTTGTCTCGCGCCAGATCGACGTCCTGCGTGTCAGAGCGCCGCCCTTTGCACCTACCGCGAGGTAGACTAGCGCACAACAACCGTGACCAAGGTAGAGCAACCGTGTCTCACGGATATCGATTTGATCTGAGGGTAATGGTTCTGCCGCCAAAGCCGTCAAAACTTCTTCGCGATCATAAAACCGGCCTGATCGACCGATCTCCAAGAAATCGCGATGAAGCAAGGTTTGCAGGGCGAAGGGGTCGCCCCGAACCAATGGATCAAGGAGCGAGCGTTCCAGAATGATCAGTTGCTTAAGCAAGGCGTGCTGTTCACCCAAACCGATACTCCGTCACCTGCCCATAGACCTCACCGGGCCTCAGCACGGTGGAGGGAAAATGCGGCAGGTTGGGGCTGTCGGGCACATGCTGGGGTTCGATGCAGATACCTGATGAAGCACCATAGGGTTTGCCATCGAGGCCGGGCACAGGAGTGTTGGTCTTGAAGCCATCATAGATCTGGCAGGCTGGTTCGGTGGTCCAGACCTGCATGCCGAGCCCGTTCTTCGGTGAACGCAGCGTGGCCGCCAGTGCCAGTTCAGGCC
>JBOFFB010000116.1:0-5030 GCA_051648385.1 Allobosea sp. | reverse complement strand
AGCGGCAAACCGGCGCTTTGACGAGTTCGTGCGCGAACTGGCCCGCTTCAACCAAAGGCATCACGACCTGAAGCCCTGACAACACGACGGAACTATCTGGCCGCCAGGCCAGCAAGCGCGACCGCGCGCCCGAGCCGGTGCGAGGCAATTCAACACCAAGGAGGACATCCCATGACCCAGTATCGCCCGCCGCTTGGCGGGCTTTTTCGTTTGCAGGCCCCAAGGCCCGAGGCGAGGGCAGATGAGCCTTCTGCCGCACAGACCGAGGCGCGCGATGCGATCCGCCATTTCGTCAGAGTGTTGGAGCGGCTTGACCGGGAGGCGAACCGGCCGGTGGCGCGAACCGGCACACCTCGTTCAAAGCGGGAGAAGGCGCGATGAGATCAGCTGCTTCGCCATTCTCCGCCCCTGAATCCAAGCTGGCCAGTGAAGCATTGATGCGCGTCGATACCGGCGGTGAGTTCGAGGGCTACGCCAGCCTGTTCAACCTGCCCGACCTTGGCAAGGACGTGGTCGAGGCGGGTGCCTTCACCTCCTCACTGGCGCGGCGCGGTCCGCGCGGCATCAAACTGCTCTGGCAGCATGACCCGGCCGAGCCGATTGGACAGTGGCTCACCTTGCGCGAGGACGGGCGCGGCCTGTTCGTGCGCGGGCGGCTGTCGCTCGGTGTCGCAAGAGCCCGTGACGTGCTCAGCCTGCTGCGCGATGGCGCGGTGGATGGCCTCTCGATCGGCTTTCGCACGGTGAAATCCCGGACTGATCCGCGCAGCGGCTACCGCCGGCTCACGGAAATCGACTTGTGGGAAGTGTCCATCGTGACCTTCCCGCTTTTGCCGCAGGCGCGCGTGTCGGCGGTGAAAAGTGGCGGGCCGTCCAAGACCTTCGGGTTTTCTCGGTCCGTCGCGCGCATGCCGGCTGCCTGACCGGTTCCAAACTTCCCCACCCAAACCAAGGAACATGACCACATGGACGCGACCTCTCACAGCACTTCCCATGAAAACACTGGCCTCGAAGCCAAAGCGCATCTTGGCGACGCCAACGAGGCTTACCGCGAGCTTCGCAGCACATTCGAGGCATTCCGCGAAACCAACGACCAGCGCTTGGGCGAGGTCGAGCAGCGCACCACGTCCGATGTGCTGCTGGATGAGAAGCTGGCGCGGATCGACCATGCTCTCGACGAACAAAAGCGCCGCGTTGATCGCATCGCACTTGGCTCCCGCCGCCCGGCACTTGGCGGCGTGGCTCATGCAGACCCTGCCGCTGCCGAGCGCAAGGCAGGTTTCGACGCCTACATCCGCCGTGGTGACACAAGCGGCCTGATGGCGCTTGAAGGCAAGGCGTTGTCGGCCGGCATCGGTCAGGATGGCGGCTTTGTCGCGCCGCCCGAGATCGAGCGCGAGATCCTGCACCGTCTGGCCAACATCTCGCCGATGCGGGCGCTTGCGACGGTTCGCACCATCTCAGCGGGCACTTATCGTGCCGCATTCTCGGCCACTGGTCCTGCGTCGGGCTGGGTTGGCGAAACGGCGGCACGGCCCGAGACGGCATCGCCTGTTCTGTCCGAGCTGGTTTTCCCGGCCATGGAGCTTTACGCCATGCCATCTGCCACGCAGACCATCCTCGATGATGCCCTCGTCGATGTGGACCGCTGGGTGGCCGAAGAGGTCGAGACAGTGTTTGCCGAGCAGGAAAGCAACGCCTTCATCTCCGGCAACGGCACCACGCAGCCACGCGGCGTGCTGACCGCTCCGGTGGTGGCGGATGCGAGCTGGACCTGGGGCAACATCGGCGTACTCAACACCGGTGCGGCGGGCGCATTTGCGGGTGCCAACCCATCCGATGTGCTGATCGACCTGATCTATGCGCTACGTACCGGCTATCGCCAGAACGGTGCCTTCCTGATGAACCGGCGTGTGCAAAGCGCCATCCGCCGCTTCAAGGACAGCGCCGGCAACTACATCTGGATGCCGCCCGCAGGTGTCGGCCAGCCGGCCACGCTGATGAACTTCCCGGTGGCAGAAGCTGAAGCGATGCCCAACGTCGCGGCCAACTCAGTGTCGGTGCTGTTTGGTGACTTCAAGCGCGGCTATCTGATCGTCGACCGGGCCGGTGTGCGCATCCTGCGCGACCCGTATTCGGCCAAGCCCTATGTGCTGTTCTACACCACCAAGCGTGTGGGTGGCGGCATTCAGGACTTTGCGGCGATCAAGGGTTTGCGCTTCGCGGTGTGATACCAAACCGCTCAGTTGGTGCTGTCGGGCCTCATCCAGGGCTCGGCAGTGCCGATCGGCGCTTGCGTCGCACGGTCCTGTCGTGTGCCACGACGGCGCTCCGTACGTGAGGTTTCCTCCGGCATGGATGCCAACGCGCTGGCCGTGCGACTGATCCAGAGGCCGTGATCAGCAATGGGCGTGATGGCTGTAAAGCCACCGCAAACGCTGCGCACGCGTTGGCTGGCCGGCCCGCTCGACCAGCTGACGATGCCCACAAGCTGGTTCGAGCCTGCGCCACCGCGCATGATCGGCCCACCTGAATCTCCCTTGCAGGCTCCAGCGCCGGGGGCGTGCCCGAGATTCTGGCTGTCGACGGCAACCACGACATTGTTGCCTGAGGTGTAGGAGCCCGCCGCGGTGAGGTCGCTTTGCCTCAGCGTGCGCGCGCTCTGGCGGCGGCCTTCCTGGCCGAGGCCGAAGCCTGAAATGGTGACCCGCTCGCCCGCGCCAAGTGACCCGCCCATTGTCACAGGTTGGATCGACGCAGGCAGCGGTTCGCTTAGCCTGATCATGGCAAGGTCCACACCGGGCTGCGTGCTTGGCGTGCGCCCGGGCAGGAAGGTTTCGTGGGCGACCACGTTGGCCGCGCGGACGTTCTTGCGGCGCAAGCGGTCATCGAGATAGGTCACGCTGAAGCGCCCGCCGCCGAGCACACAGTGGGCAGCAGTGAGCACGAGGCGTGGCGCAATCACCACTCCGGAACACAGCTCGCCCTTGTTGCTCTCGATCTTCACGGTCCAGCGCCACGCCAGATCTGATCCGCGCACAACGTCGCCGCCGACAACGGCGCTGACGGGCGATACGCCAATGCAAAGCGCCGCAGCGAGCCCTGCGCTTGTTTGCCAGAAAGAATACCTGATTTGAAGCCAGGTTGGCCGTGATTTCGTCGACATGTTCTCAGGATGGGACAATCGCCGTGTCCAGTCCAGCAGCGGTTAAGATACTGGTGAATTCTCGCACTCACGATCTGACGAGCTAGCGCCAATCGGCCTGCCTTGACCAGCGCTGAAGCGTGTTGTCGATCCAACCACGCTGAGCACTGACCAACACGCCCTGGGTGAGATCGCCGCAGCGACCGCCGCGCCCCGTGGACCAACTGGTCACGGCCACGACTGTGTTGCCCGCGCCGATCACCGGCCCGCCTGAATCGCCCTGGCAGGCACCGATGCCTGCTGCCCCCTTTGCCCAGAGCAGGATGCGGCTTGGCCCGAACGGCTCGGTCAGCTGCAGTCTTGCAGAGCGCCAGGTTCCGGTCGTGCTGGCATCGCCCTCCCGCGAGAGGCCGAAACCGGCAACAGTGATGTTGCTGCCCGCCGGAGTGCTGGCCAGTGAGACATTCTCGAAACGCCCCGGCAGAGGCGCACGCAGCTTGATAAGCGCCATGTCGATCGACCGCATGCGCTCCTTGACGGCATTGGCGCGGTATTCCGGATGCCTGACCACGGATTGCGGCTCCAGCAGAACCGGCTGGCCCTGCTCACGATAGTGCACACGGATTTGCGCGCCCGAAGGAACGCAGTGTGCAGCCGTCAGGATCACATCCGGTGCCAGCACGCTGCCGGTGCAGACCCCGCCACGGTCATGAAGAACCATAACGGCGGAGGCCTCGAGCGGCCCGCCTGTTTGCCCGCCCACGATGGCCTGCGCCGGTAGCGGCAATGCAGCCAGCGTAACCGCCATGGAAATTTGCCGAAACCCGAAGGATACGCCCATGCGCCCCATCCTGCTGACCCCTCCTGCGGCCGAGCCGGTGACGCTCGCCGAAGCAAAGCTCTACCTCAGGATCGATGCCATTGACGAGGACGATCTGATCCGCACGCTGATTGTCGCCGCTCGACTGCTGATCGAGGCCGCCAGCGGCAGGCTCCTGCTTCACCAGACATGGCGGCTTGTGCTGGATGCCTGGCCAGTCAGTGGCACGGCGCGTCTGCCTCTGGCCCCCGTCTCGCAGATCGTGGCGGCGCGGGTGTTCAACGCACAGGGCATGCCGGGTATCGTGGCTGCCAGCGCACTTGCGCTGGAGACTGCGGCGGACCCGCCGGCGCTTTGGGTACAAGCCGCAGTGCCAGGGCCGGGGCGGGCCATGGCTGGCATCGAGATCGATGTGCTGGCTGGCTTTGGTGCTTCCGCCACGGCTGTGCCCGAGCCGTTCCGCCAAGCCATCCTGATCATGGTGGCGCGCTGGTTCGAGCAGCGCGGCGACGTCAGCCAGCGCGGCGATGCGCGGCTTCCTGCCGATGTGCTTGCGCTGATCTCGCCGTATCGCCGCGTGAGGATATGACCATGGGCAAAGGTGACGCACCCATCGGCGCATTCCGCCGCCGTGTTGCCCTCCAGGCACCAGTGCTCGCATTCGATGATGCTGGCGGCGCTTCCACCACGTTCTCGACTGTGGCGAGCCTCTGGGCCGAGCTGCGCTGGCTCTCCGGCGACGAGCGCTGGCGCGCCGACCGCAGCGAACAGGCCGCGCGCTACGAAATCACCATCCGGTGGCGCGCCGGCATTGATGCAGGAATGCGCTTCAGCGGGGCGGGCCGCATTTTTGGCATCGTGTCGGTTGGCGATCCCGCTGGCAACCGCACCCGCCTTGTCTGCCTTGCCGAGGAGATTTCACCATGATGGACGCCGTGATTGCCGTGCGCCGCGCCATCCAGGCCCGCCTGGTTGGCGATACCAATCTCAACACGTTGCTGGGTGGCCCGCGCATCCATGACGAGCCGCTGCGGGCAGCCACCGGTCCCTATGTGGTCTACGGCG
>JBOFFB010000115.1:0-9072 GCA_051648385.1 Allobosea sp. | reverse complement strand
TGTGCCCCAATCTTGGCACGATCCAGATCATCACAAGCTGGTTTGGCGATGATCTGAGGGCCGGAAGCTGCGCCATTGCTCCGCGTGTCGACAACGCCATCAAGTTGACCGATGGTGCGACGTGGGGTGTTGCCGGCCTGGCGCGCGCCACCGCGCGGCTGGTCACGCAGATTGATGGCCGCCCGATCTATGGCGGCACACCGAGCGATGCCAGCCTTCTGGCGCTGATCGCCGAGATAAAGCGGCGTCGGCTTAAAGTGGTGCTCTACCCCTTCATCATGATGGATGTCGGGCCGGGCAACGTTTTGCCGAACCCCTATGGCGGCACTGGGCAACCGGCCCTGCCGTGGCGCGGACGCATCACCTGCGCACCCGCTCCGGGGCTTGCGGGAACGGTCGATGCAACCGCTGCGGCTGCCACCCAGATCGGCGCATTTGTTGGTACGGTTGTGCCCGCTGACCTGACTCTGAATGGCCAGCAAGTCATCTGCGCCAAGCCGAACGAGTGGAGTTTCCGTCGTCATATCCTGCACTACGCGCGCCTCGCGGTGGCTGCGGGCGGTGTCGACGGGTTCGTCATCGGATCGGAGATGGTCGCTTTGAGCCGGGTGCGCTCGGCGTCCGGCGTCTATCCTTTTGTGTCTGCCTTGCAGGCGATCGCGGTTGATGCACGCGCTATGCTTGGGTCCACCACCCGCATCACTTATGCGGCGGACTGGACCGAGTATGGCGCGCATGTGCTGGCGGGCGGGCAGGAGGTGCGCTTCCCGCTTGATCCGCTCTGGGCCTCCAGCGCGATCAGCGCGGTCGGCATCGACTATTACGCGCCGATCAGCGACTGGCGCGACGGGGCTGATCATCTCGATGCGACAATCGCCCGCTCGCACCATGACGCGGACTATCTGGCCACGCGCCAGACTTCCGGCGAAGCTTTCGACTGGTTCTATGCCAGCGATGCCGCCCGCCGCAGCCAGACCCGCACCCCGATCAGCGATGGCACCGTCGGCAAGCCCTGGGTCTTTCGTACCAAGGACATGGCAAGCTGGTGGCTGAACCCGCACCGCGAGCGCGTCGCAGGAGTCGAGATCGGCAGCAACACGGCCTGGGTGCCGGGCTCCAAGCCGATCTGGCTGACGGAGGTCGGTTGCCCGGCTGTCGACAAAGGCGCGAATGCGCCAAATGTCTTTCCCGATCCGAAATCATCGGAGAATGCGCTGCCGTTCTTCTCGAGTGGCGAGCGCGATGATCTGGCACAGGTCAGGGCGCTGAAAGCGCAGCTTGGCGTCTTCGATCCCGCTTCGCCGCGTTTTCGGGCAATCGCCAACCCGCTGAATTCGGCTGGCACGTTGCGCATGATGAACCCAGCCGATACCGCCATCTGGGCTTGGGATGCGCGCCCGTTTCCTGCCTTCCCGATGCTGGCAAGCGTCTGGAGCGATGGTGCCAATTGGTCGACCGGGCATTGGCTCAATGGCAGGCTGGAGGCAGCCCCGCTGGATCGCCTCGTGGCGGGCATCCTTGCTGACTTCGGACTGCAAGGCGCGCTGCGTCTCGACATCGACCAGATGGTCGACGGCTATGTGATCGACCGGCCGATGTCGGCACGCGCCGCGCTTGAGCCGCTTGCCCGGCTTTTTGCACTTGATGCCAGCTTCGATCAGGGGCGGCTCGTGTTGCGCGGCCAAAGCGGACGCATGGCCGTGGCAATCAGTGCCGATCAACTGGTGCCGGAGCGTGATGGCAAGCCATTCGAACTCCGCCGAGCACAGGAAACCGAACTGCCGCGCGAGCTCAGGATCGGCTTTATCGATGGCAACTGGGACTATCGCAGCGCCGCCAGCCGATCGCGGCGTCTTGCCGGTTCAGCGCGCCGGGAGGTGGCGCTTGATGCGGCGATCGTCACCAGCCGCGCCGATGGCGACAGGCTGGCCGAGCAGCGTCTGAAGGAGGCCTGGGTTGGTCGCGAGACCTTGAGTTTCCGGCTGTCGCCGCGCCAGCTTTCGCTTGAGCCGGGCGATGCCTGCACATTCGACATCGATGGACAGGCGCGGCTCTTTCGCATCACCGAGATTGCCGATGGCGAGGTCAGGCGCGTCACGAGCGTGAGCGCCGAGCGCCATCCTGCCAACACCCCGATCCGCCCGGAGGCAGCTCCGCGCATCACGCCAGCTCCCGCGCTGGCTGGCAAGCCGTTCGCCGTGGTGCTGGAACTGCCCGTTCAGCGCGGTCCTGAGTCTGTGCTGCAATACCTTGCGGCTTATGCTTCACCCTGGCCCGGGTCGCTCGACGTGTTGCGCCAGTCGGATGGCGCATCGTTCGATCCGTTCACAAATGTCAGCCAGCCTGCTCTCGTTGGTCGGCTGGTCAGCGGGTTGGCGGCAGGGCCGCTCTGGCGTTGGGATCGCTCGGCAAGCGTCGACATCGAGATCGAGGCAGGTGCCCTGCAAAGCGTCAGCGATATGTCTGCACTTGGCGGTGCCAACACGTTCGCCGTGCTTGGACCTGATGGGCTCTGGGAGATCCTGAGCGCCGCATCGGTCGCGCTGATTGCGCCGCGTCGCTATCGCCTGTCGCGTCTTGTGCGTGGGCTTGGCGGTTCTGAACCTGCGGCCTTGCGCGCGGTGTCTGGCGGGGCACTCATTGTCGGTGTTGACGAGGCGCTGGTGCCACTTGGCAGCGGGCTGTCCGATCTGGGCCGCAGTTTCAAGCTACGCGTGGTTCCGTCAGGTCTTGATGCTGCTGATCCAGCGGTGATCACCCTCGATGTCGCACCGACTGGCCTGCCGCTTCGCCCGCTTTCCCCCGTTCATGTGCGGGCACGCCGCAGTGCCGCAGGCGTGACCATTACCTGGATCAGGCGCACCCGCACCGACGGTGACAATTGGCAGCAGACTGAGCCGCCGCTGGGCGAGATGACCGAGCGCTATCAGTTGCAGTTCTTCGCCGGTGCCGTGATGACGCGGCAGGTCGAGACCAGCATGCCGTCGTTTCTCTACACGCCCGCCTTCGAGGTCGCCGATCATGGTGGACCTCAAGCGTCGCTCGACATCGCCGCAGCGCAAATCAGCGAAAGCGTCGGCGCAGGCGCTGTCCGTCGCGGCGTCATCCGCGTGGGCTGAACCAGGTTTTCGACATCACAGGAGGTACCCCCATGGCACAGGCCAGCTTTTCGGCAGCGCTGAAGCTCATCCTCAAACACGAGGGCGGCTATGTCGACCATCCACTCGATCCCGGTGGCGCAACCAATCGTGGCATCACCCGTGCCACGCTGGCAGGCTATCGCGGACGGCCCGTCTCGAAAGCCGAGGTGATGGCGCTTGGCGAGCGGGAAGCGGGCGACATCTATCGCAAGCTCTACTGGAACGCGGTTCGCGCCGACGAACTTCCCCCCGGTGTCGATCTTGTCGCGTTCGATGCCGCCGTGAATTCTGGACCGGGACGCGCCGTGCGATGGCTGCAAATGGCGCTGAGCCTGAAGCCGGATGGCGTCGTGGCCAGCGGCACGATCAGCGCTGCAAACAGGGCCGAACCGCGCAAACTGGTGATCGAGTTTGGCCGTCAGCGCCTCGGCTTTCTCCAGCGCCTCGGTACTTGGCGCACGTTTGGTCGCGGCTGGGCCCGGCGCGTGCGCGAAACGGAAAGCGCGGCTCTGGCATTGGCCGGACCAGGGCGCGCCACTCCCCAGATCATCCGGCAAAAGGAACCAACCCCCATGACCAATACGAAATCCCTCCTGACGTCCAAGACCTTGTGGTCCAATTTTGTCGGCCTCAGCGCCGTCATGCTCTCGATCTTCGGCATCAATGCTTCCGGCGTCGACCATGCCGGGTTGTCGCAGGCGATACCGCAGGTTGTTGCGGGGCTGAGTTTCATCGCCTCAAGCGTTTTTCGCGTAACCGCCAGCAAGAGGATCGCGATGACGTGAAACCGCGTGACGATGTCAGGCTCGAACTATTCATCATCAGTTCAGCCTGATCGACCTAACCAAGAGTTATGGTAATCCGTTTCTCCCGGTGTGTTGCGGTCGCGCTGCTGCTCGGACTTTGCCCTGCGCCTGTTTCGGCGCAGGGTACGGCCCCGCATAACACTTGTCTGTCGAGTGAACAGATGCGTGAGGCCGTTTTCGCCGGTCATGCCGTTCCGGCAAATGCGGCCACCCGCGCTGCCCGTGAGGCCAGTGCCGGTGATGTCGTGCGTGTTCGGCTTTGCCACCACGAGGAGCGGCTGGTCTATCGCATCACGATGTTGCAGCGCGATGGCCGTGTCGGGCACGTGACGGTTGACGGCAGTTCAGGCAAAGTCGCAGAGGTGCGCTGAGCGCATTGCGATTCTGTGCCCTTTCGGAGGACTGCCAGTTTGCGACTTCTCGTTGTTGAAGACGACAAGGATCTGAACCGCCAGATCGTCAGCGCCCTTGAGCAGGCTGGCTATGCAGTCGATCGTGCCTTCGACGGCGAAGACGGCGGCTATCTTGGCGAGACTGAACCTTACGACGCTGTCGTCCTCGATCTCGGCTTGCCGATGGTTGACGGCGTGACGGTGCTTCAGCAATGGCGTCGCGCAGGCAAGACCATGCCGGTGTTGATCCTGACGGCGCGCGATCGCTGGAGCGACAAGGTCGCGGCCTTCGACGCCGGTGCCGATGATTATGTGGTGAAGCCGTTCCATGTCGAGGAGCTTCTGGCCCGGCTGCGGGCTTTGTTGCGCCGGGCTGCCGGCCATGCCACCAGCGAAATTGCGTGTGGTCCGGTGCGGGTCGACACGCGCGCAAGCCGCGTGTTGGTCGACGGCCAGCCGATCAAGTTGACCTCGCACGAGTATCGCCTGCTCGCCTACCTGATGCACCATCAGGGCAGGGTCGTTTCGCGCGGTGAGTTGGTGGAACATCTTTACGATCAGGATTTCGATCGCGACTCCAACACGATCGAGGTGTTTGTCGGGCGTTTGCGCAAGAAGCTTGGCGTCGAGGTCATTCAGACGATACGCGGTCTCGGTTATGTGCTGGCAGCGCCTGGCACGCGTTAGAACTGCTGGCCTTGCGGCCTGCTCAACCACGCTGCCGACGGAGTGATGCTATATCATGGGCCTGCCCAAATTCTTGCCGGCGAGCCTGACGCAGCCATCCCTCTCAGGCCGACTGATCGGATTGGCGGCGCTTTGGTCGTTTCTCATCCTGCTCGTCGCCGGTTTGATTCTCTACACCCTGCAGCGGCAGGTAACCGAGCGGGGTTTCGACGAACGGCTTGGCGTTTATGTCAAGGAGATCGTGGCGGACCTCGCTGCCCCGACCGATGCCGACAGGCAGCAGATCAGCGATCTGGGCGAGCCACGCTTCGATTTGCCAATGTCCGGCTGGTATTGGCAGGTCATGCGCATCGATGCCGAGAAACCCGTCATCCGCGCCTCGCGCTCGTTGATCGGCGGTCAACTGCCCAAGCTCGAGGATCTTGGCGCTGAGGAAACGCGCGGTGCGCGCAAAGGCTACATCATCGGCCCGGATGACCGCCGCCTGAGGCAGTTCGAACGCCGCATAGATGCCGGCGAAGATGGCCGCTACATCGTCGCTGTGTCAGCCCCTGCCGACGAGATTGTCGATGATATCCGCGACTTTCGCATCGCCCTGAGCATCACCTTCGGCCTGCTTTTCCTGGCGCTCATTGTGTCGACACTGCTCCAGGTCCGGCTCGGTCTTGCACCGCTGGCACGCTTGCGCCAGTCGGTCGGTGAAGTCCGTCTGGGTGCCGCAAGCCGGATCGAAGACACCTATCCGCCTGACCTCAGCCCACTGGCGGGCGAGCTCAACCAGATGATCGACACCAATCGTGAGATCCTGGATCGCGCCCGAACCCATGTCGGCAACCTGGCGCACGCTCTGAAGACACCGCTCAGCGTCATCATCAATGAAGCCGATTCAAATCCTGGTCCGCTCGCCGCCAAGGTCAACGAGCAGGCGCAGCTGATGCGGCATCAGATCAATTACTATCTGGATCGTGCGCGGGCTGCTGCGGTGTCCGGCGCGCTCGGTGGTGACTGTGATGTGGGCCCTCCACTGGAGGCACTCGTCCGCACCTTCGAGAAAATCTACCGCAGCAAGGATATTCGCACTGAACTCAAGCTGCCGGACGGTCTGCGATTTCGGGGTGAAAAACAGGACCTCGAAGAGATGGTCGGCAATCTCTTTGACAACTCCTTCAAGTGGACCGATGACGCGGTGCTGGTCACAGGCGAGAAATTCGAGCACGCAGGTCGTGCCCTCCTGCGTTTCACCATCGAGGATAACGGGCCTGGCTTGCCAGCCAACCAACGCGCGGACATGCTGCGCCGCGGACGAAGGCTGGACGAATCCATGCCAGGTTCCGGCCTTGGCCTTTCCATCGTGGTCGATCTCGCCAAGCTCTACACCGGAAGCCTGACGCTTGAGGAGGCCGAGAGCGGCGGATTGCGCGCGGTACTGGTGCTGCCAGCCGTTTGAAAAACGATTGCAACCATGCGAAGATGTTGGTTGTCGTATGGTCGAGGCAGAGCCGCGCAAGATGCAAGAATTCCGGATTGTTTCGATTTTTGTTGCGTCCCTCGCGCTGTGTGGCTGCTTGCCGTCGACGTCCACGCCGGTTCTGACTGCCGCAGCCGTGCCAGAGGGGCCGCGCCCGGTCACTGGCTGGCTTGCAGGCCCGGTCGGCCAGCAACTCGATCCTGCTGATCGCGAGCGGGCCTTTGCTGCCCAGATTTCCGCTGCAGAGACCGGCCGACGCGCCTCGTGGCGGAGCGCCAAGGGCAATTTCGGTTTTGTCGAGCCCGGTGCGGAAGGTGCTGGCGTCGGAGGGGCATGCAGGCCGTTCAGCCACACGATCTACATCGATGGCCGGGCCCAGCGCGGCACGGGGTCTGCTTGCAAATCTGCAGCTGGCGCGTGGGACGTGGTGAGCTGATCCGATGGCAGTCGCGATGGTCGCGCGTGACGGTTTGTCGCCGTCTTGCCGGGTGAAGCCAGTCGCGATTGGTTGTAGAACATTGCCATGCTGATCTGGATCATCTTTGCGCTCATCATGGGGGCGATAACGCTTGCTGCTATCATGCCGCTGGCTCGAAAATCGGCCCGGCCCATGGCCAGCGCCGATGCCCGAGCGATGTATGATGCGCAAATGGGTGACATCGATCGTGATCTCGATCGCGGCGTGATCATG
Source organism: Allobosea sp. (assembly GCA_051648385.1). Taxonomy (GTDB): domain Bacteria; phylum Pseudomonadota; class Alphaproteobacteria; order Rhizobiales; family Beijerinckiaceae; genus Allobosea. The sequence goes on along the minus strand of JBOFFB010000115.1, from coordinate 1,888 downwards.
CCTGCCGATGCCGAATTGGCCCGCGCCGAGATTGCCCGCCGCCTGATCCGCGCCTCCAAGGATGTCGACACCGAGAGCAATGCGGTTGGTGAGGCAACCTATCGCCGGCGCCGCGCCGCATCCGCCATCATCCTGTCGACGATCCCGTTGGTGGCTTTGACGCTCTATGGCGCAAAGGGTTCGCCCAAGCTCCCCGCACTGCCTTTGGCGTCGCGCATGTCGACCGATCCCGCCCAGATGGATCTGGCGGTTGCTCTGACCCGCGTCGAGAACCACCTTCAGCTCAACCCTGAAGATGGCCGCGGCTGGGAAATCCTTGCGCCCATCTATCTGAGGACCGGGCGCTACGACGATGCTGCCCGTGCCTATGCCAATGCGGCCATCCATCTTGGACCCACCATGGAGCGTCTGGTCGATGTGGGCGAGGCCCGTGTTCTTGCAGCATCTGGGGTCGTTACCGCAGATGCCCGCGCCGCTTTCGAGGAAGCCCGTAAACGCGCGCCACTCAACCCCAAGGGCCTGTTCTATCTCGCGACAGCCCGCGAGCAGGATGGTGACAAGGACGGAGCCGTGGCCGATCTCAAGGCCTTGCTGGCGACTGCCGGGCCGGATGCTGACTGGGCGCCAGTCGTGGCCGAGCGTATCGCCCGGCTTGAAGGTGGAACCCCCACTATCCCACAAGGCGGCGATGCGATTGCGGCGCTTGCCCCGCAAGAGCGTTCGGTCGCGATCAGAGGCATGGTCGAGGGGCTTGCCACAAGGCTCGATGCCCAGGGCGGCAATGCCGACGAATGGATGCGCCTGATACGTGCCCGAATGGTGATGGGCGACGAGCCGCTGGCGCGCGAGGCTCTTGCGAAGGCGCGCAAGGCGTTGGCTGCCGACACTGCTGCCCTTGCTGGCATCGATGCCCTGGCGCGCGAGAGCGGCCTGGAGAAGCGGCCATGACGCGCAAACAGCGCCGCCTGACGATCATCGGGGCCTGCGGTCTGGTGCTGTCGATCGCGGCAGTTCTTGTGCTGGTGGCGATGCGCGATTCCATCGTGTTCTTCCATGGCCCGACCGATGTTGTTGAAAAATCGATTTCCACCGGTACGCGTTTCCGCCTCGGCGGCCTTGTCAAGGAAGGTTCTGTCGTGCGCCAGGGTCAGACTATCACCTTCGAGGTCACGGACAAGAACAAGGATGTGCGCGTCACCTATACCGGCATCCTGCCCGACCTGTTCCGCGAGGGGCAGGGCGTGGTGACTGAAGGCGTGCTGCAAGCTGGAGGGCTGTTCAAGGCGGACAGCGTGCTGGCTCGTCACGACGAAAACTACATGCCGCGCGAAGTGGCCGATGCCCTGAAGAAACAGGGCGTCTGGCAGCCAGCGCCAACCAAACCACAATCCTGAGGCGACGCGGATGCTAGTCGAGATCGCCCATTTCACACTCGCCATCGCACTGGGTCTTTCGCTCGTGCAGATGGTCATTCCTGTCTGGGGCGTGCGCCAGAACGAAATGGCGCTAGCCCGTGTCGTCGAGCCTGCGGCGATTGGCGTGTTTCTGCTGCTTTTCTTCGCCTTCGGCGTGCTGATGTATGCTTATGCAGTGTCGGATTTCTCTGTCCAGAACGTCGCTGAGAATTCCCATTCAGCCAAGCCGATGATCTACAAGTTGACCGGCACCTGGGGCAATCACGAAGGCTCGATGCTTCTTTGGGTGCTGATCCTGGCGCTGTTTGGCGCGCTGGTGGCGCTGGCGCGCAAGTCGGTGCCGGACAGGCTGCGCGCCGGCACGCTTGCCGCGCAAGCCTCCGTCACTGTGGCGTTCCTGCTCTTCATCCTGTTTACGTCGAACCCCTTCAACCGGCTCGATCCGGCCCCGCCAGAGGGCAATGACCTCAACC
>JBOFFB010000114.1:0-2197 GCA_051648385.1 Allobosea sp. | reverse complement strand
AGAATCGGCATGCTGGTTGCCGCTAAGCAGCGTCGCGCCATTGATTTGCGCACGGGCATCGCCGCCCGAGAAACGCGCGAAAACCTGATGGCGCGTCATGGCACCAGTGAGCGCCACGTTGACCGAGGTCAGCGAGGTTTCTGCGCCGAGATCAGCCGTCAGCGTCGAAAGCGCCACCGCGCCCGTGCTGTTGAGGCCAAGGCGAATGTGCTGCACGACGGCATTGTCGCCAGCGATGATCTCCACCACCGTGTTGGGTTGGTGTGCGAGTGCGCCCTGCCCTTCGTGGCTCTCGATCAGCGTCACTGTCGCGCCAGCCTCGACCACCATCAGCACACGTGCTGCTGTCGCCACTGCGGTTGGCCCGCTCGTGACGAAACGAAACGCGATCGGGCCTTCGACGTCTGCGTTCTTGGCCACGTGAATGATCGCGCCGTCGGTCATGAACGCGGTGTTGAGCGACATGGCAATATCGCCATGGGCGAGCTTGAGCGCGCCGATCTTTGCCAGCAGCGGGTGTCCAGCGGTCAGCGCCTCAGTCAGCGGCATGATGCTGACACTGTCGGGCACCGCGCCTTCGGTTGCAGCATGATAGCCATTGACAAAGGACAGAGTGACAACGCCCTGCCCGGCCAGCGGGCTGTGGCCCTTGAGTGCCAGCGTTATCTCAGCCGCGTTCGGCTTTGCGGCCAGCGGGGCTGCCTCGCGCATCGCGGCTCGAAGATCGGTATATTTCCACGCCTCGACCCGGCGCGTCGGCAGGCCGGTGGCGGCAAAGGTCGCAAACGCTTCTTCGCGAGCGCTGGCCAAGCCCGGCAGGCTGGCCTTCACGGCGGGGAAGCGGTCGATCAGCGCGCTCTCGGCGGCGCTGCGCATGGGTGTGATATTTGCGCTCATGATGGCCTCACGCCGCGCTCTGGTAGTCGCGGTAGCCATTGGCTTCGAGCTCAAGTGCCAGTTCCGCGCCGCCGGACTTGACGATCTGGCCACGGCTCATCACGTGGACGGTATCCGGCTTGATGTAATCGAGCAGGCGCTGGTAGTGCGTGATCACGAGGAAGGCGTGCTCGGGGTCGCGGCGGGCATTGACGCCCTCGGCCACGATCTTGAGAGCGTCAATGTCGAGGCCGGAATCCGTCTCGTCCATGATCGACATCTTGGGTTCGAGCAGCGTCATCTGCAGGATTTCCATGCGCTTCTTCTCGCCGCCGGAAAAGCCGACATTGAGCGGGCGGCGCAGCATATCCTTCGGGATGCCAAGCAGTGCCGCCGCAGCATTCACGCGCTTGATGAAATCGGGCGTGGTCAACTCAGCCTCGCCGCGCTGCTTGCGCTGCGAGTTCATCGCGGCCTTTAGGAAGGTCATGGTGGCAACACCGGGGATTTCCATCGGGTATTGAAACGCGAGGAAAAGGCCAGCGGCAGCGCGCTCATCGGGGGCCATTTCAAGAATATTGACGCCGTCGAGCAGCACTTCGCCATCGGTCACCTCATAGTCCGGCTTGCCTGCGATGACATATGACAGCGTCGACTTGCCAGAGCCGTTCGGCCCCATGATCGCCGCAATCTCGCCCTTGGCGACCTTGAGGTTGAGGCCATTGAGAATGACCTTGTCTTCGTCAGCGATCTTGACGTGGAGGTTGCGAATTTCGAGCATGGGGTGTCCTTCAGGGCATCTTCAAACGAGAGAGAAAGGCAATCACAACGGATTGCAGGTGTTGCACGTCGCGCAAAGTGGATTGCGGATCGGCATCGATGCCGAGCATCCGGCCGCTGGCCGTGGGATAGCGATAGCGCGTGGCGGCGGCACTCAAATCCTGCACCTTGACCAGTTCCTGAAACAACTCGTGTTTCGGCGTCAGAATTTCGGCCAATGCGCGTAGATTGTGGGTTGTACCAGCTACTTTCCCATCTGCTTCGATGAGTGCGCGCGCAAACTTTTCTGCAGCCTGCTGCAAGAAAAACATGGACTGAGCGCCAAGTTCTGGCAGCAGCTTTCGCGCGGCTTCCAGTTCCTCCGCTCCAATCTGCATGAAAGCAGATACGCGACGGCTGCGGTGAGGGTGATCTGTCACATCGGCCTCGCATGCAGCAACTGTCCATACTGGATCACTTGAGCGACGAGCGTTGTGCTCAACTCCTTGGCTTCGTCGAAATCCTGTTTCGAACACGGGATCACTTCGCAATCGAGACCTGT
>JBOFFB010000113.1:0-5114 GCA_051648385.1 Allobosea sp. | reverse complement strand
TATTCAACCCCAATCACGCAGAAACCGGCTGCCCCGGAACAGAAACGCCCGCCCCAAGCTTCAATTTTCTGCAAGGCCCAGAGCGACTTTTGCAATCGAGCCCGGCGCGGCGGCTGGTCGCGGGCTTCTTGCTGCGCCGCAGGCAAACCCCACATAGCAGGCAACAGAAAAGGCAGGCACCCCATGGATACCCTTGTTCTGTCGCGCATTCAGTTTGCGGCGAACATCAGCTTTCACATTCTTTTCCCGACTATCACCATTGCACTCGGCTGGGTGTTGTTGTTCTTCAAGCTCCGTTGGCAGTCCACCGGCGACCAAAAGTGGATGGACCTCTACCTCTTCTGGGTGAAGGTCTTTGCGCTGTCGTTCGCCTTGGGGGTGGTGTCGGGCATCACGATGTCGTTTCAGTTCGGGACCAACTGGCCGGGGTTCATGGAAACGGTGGGCAATGTCGCCGGGCCCCTCCTGGCCTATGAGGTGATGACCGCCTTCTTCCTTGAGGCGGTGTTCCTTGGCATCATGCTTTTCGGCGCGAGTCGCGTGAAGCCTTGGGTTCATACCACGGCCACATTCCTTGTTGCCTTCGGCACCACCATGTCGGCCTTCTGGATCCTCGTCCTTAATTCATGGATGCACACGCCTCAGGGGTTCGAGCTGCGCAACGGAGTGGTCTTTGCGACAGACTGGTCGGCGATCATCTTCAATCCCTCGATGCCTTATCGGCTGACGCACATGCTACTGGCATCGGGCCTGACCGCCGCCTTTCTGATCGCGGGTCTTTCGGCTTGGCGTTGGCTGCGGGGTGATAGAGTGCCCGCCGTGGCGAGCGGACTGCGCGTTGGTCTGGGTCTTGGGGCGGTGCTGATCCCGCTACAGATTCTTGTGGGCGACATGCACGGCATCAACACGCTGGAGCACCAGCCGCAGAAAGTGGCGGCGATCGAGGCAAATTGGGAGACGCGCGGTAACGTGCCCTTGGTCCTGTTCGCCCTACCGGATGAAGTGACGCGCACTAATCGGTTCGAAGTCGCGATCCCGAACGGTGCGTCGTTGATCCTGAAACATGACCCGGCGGGGGTAGTGCCTGGCCTGAACGACTTCGTGGCCGCGGACGGAACGCCCTTGCACCCGCCGGTGGCACCGCTCTTCTGGTCGTTTCGCGTGATGGTGGCGACCGGAATGGCGATGCTTGCGCTCTCTTGGGCCGGTAGCTTCCTCATGTGGCGTCGGGGAGGTCCCGCAGGCTTGCCACGACCGGTCTTGTGGGCGACGGTCGGAATGACGTTTTCGGGTTGGCTCGCCACACTGGCCGGCTGGTACACGACCGAGATCGGGCGTCAGCCCTGGCTGGTGCAGGGCGTGCTGACGACCGAAGCGGCGGTGGGCAACGTGGCCCCTGCGATGGTCGCGTCGTCTCTGGTGGCATATCTCACCGTCTATACCTTCCTGTTGGCCGCGTTTATCGGGGCCTTGTTCCACCTCGCGCGCAGCGGCGGGAAGTTTTCGCCGGTGGCAGGCGGCAAACCGCAGAATGTTGCCCCGGTTCCGGCGGAGTGATGAAGGATGTTTGATGACCCCGCCCTGTGGCTGCCCTTCACCTTCGCTACCCTTATGGGCCTTTCGATCCTGATCTATGTGGTCCTCGACGGATTCGATCTGGGGGTGGGCATCCTGTTCTCTTTCGCCACGCCGGACGAGCGCGACCGCATGGTCGCCTCGATCGGCCCGTTCTGGGACGCGAACGAAACCTGGCTGGTTCTCGCCATCGGCATTCTGCTTGTCGCCTTTCCTGCGGCGCATGGCATCATCCTGACGGCGCTCTACGCTCCGGTGGCGGTGATGCTGATCGCGCTGATCCTGCGGGGCGTCGCTTTCGAGTTCCGGGTGAAAGCGCCGTTGCCGCACAAGCCGTGGTGGGACCGGGCTTTTTTCGCGGGCAGCCTGATGACCGCATTGTCGCAGGGCTTCATGCTGGGCCTCTACATCATGGGGCTTGAGTGGACGGCATTGAATGTGGCCTTTGCGCTGCTGACGGCGGTGTTCCTCACGGTTGCCTACTGTTTCATCGGCGCGGCCTGGATCATCCTGAAAACGGATGAGGCGCTGCAGGCCAAGGCTGTCGGATGGGCGCGTGGCGGGATCTGGGGGATGGTGTTTGGGATGGGGGCGGTGAGCCTGACCAGCCCTCTTGTCAGCCGGCGTATCTTCGACAAATGGTTCGGCTGGCCGGAAACGCTGGTTTTGTTGCCTTTGCCAGTAGGCGCGGCCGTAGTCGTGGTGATCCTTTGGGTCATGCTGCGCCGCCTTCCGGCGCCTGGGGATGCCTATGCCTGGATCCCGTTCGCCGCGGCCTCTGTTCTGATGGCGTTTGGCTTTGCGGGCATGGCTTACAGCTTTTACCCCTATGTCGTACCCGATCGACTGACGATCTATGACGCCGCCAGCGCGCCCGAAAGTCTGATGATCATTCTGGTGGGCACGCTGTTCGTGCTGCCCGTCATCATCGGCTACTCGATCCTGGCTTACACGGTGTTCCGTGGCAAGGCGACCAAGCTTAGCTACGAGTAGGCTGGTGCAGGGGGGAGGGGGGCTGCAGCCCCGCGTTGCTGCGGGCTTGGGCGGGCATCAGCGCCATCGTCCTTGCCGTCATGGTTGGATGTGCAAGCGCGAAGCTCTTCAGGGTCTGGCTTTTGCTGAACGACTATGCTCGCGCAGCTTTCTGGCTTTTATCTTTGATCCAAACAGGCCATCGCGACGTAAACTTTATTGATATTCACAAAGTCAGTCCATTTCGTAAAGATGCTGACGCCGCCATTTGGCATTGCGTGTCGTAGCTATTGAACGTAATCGGGCCGTCGCGCTTCGATTACCATTGGAAGTTACACGTTTCTCGCCGAGAGCCTGATAGGGCAAATCGTAATATCACATCCGCGAAAGCGATTGAGGAGACCGCATCATGTTGGTTCTGATCATGGGTGCCAGCAAGGGCATAGGGTTGGAGACGACAAGACAAGCACTTGCCGCCGGCTATCAAGTACGCGCTTTGGCTCGAACGGCGAGCTCGATTGATATTGATAACCCAAAGTTGGAGAAGATGTCCGGAGACGCGCGACAACCCCGTGATGTTGAAGCGGCGCTCGAAGGCGTCGATGTCGTGATTTCAACCCTTGGCGTTGGACTTGGTGAGATGTTCCGGCCCGTCCATCTCTTTTCTGAAGCGACGGCGGTTTTGATTTCGGCCATGGAAGCCCAGAACGTCAAACGTTTGATTTGCGTCACGGGCTTCGGTGCTGGTGACAGTCGCGCGAGCATCAGCTTCCTTCAGCGTTTGCCATTTCAGATCGTGTTTGGTCATGCCTATGAAGACAAGACACGGCAGGAGCTGATGATCAAGAAGAGCGCGCTCGACTGGACCATTGTTCGACCGGGAGTCTTGACCGGGGGATCGCGTTCGGGGCGCTACCGCATTCTTCGCGAACCCTCTCAATGGCGGAACGGGATCATCTCGCGTGCAGATGTTGCAGACTTCCTTGTTCGCCAAATCGAGGATTCGACCTACTTTAACGAAGCGCCTGTGTTGGTTAAATGAATCAGTTTCAAAAGATAGTTGGGGTCGATGAGCTTTCAGGACCGACCGTTTTTTTTGACGGGTCTTGTCCGCTCTGTCGGTCAGAGATCGGGCACTACCGCCTCAAAGATGAAACCGGCGCGCTTTGCTTTGTCGATGTTTCAGAACCGAATGCGGCAATACCGGATGGTCTGACGCAACAGCAGGCTATGGAACGATTTCATGTGCGAACGGGAAGTGGAGCGCTTGTCTCCGGCGCGGCGGCTTTTGTTGTAGTCTGGGCACATTTGCCAAGTTGGCGCTGGGCCGCGCGTGCTGCGGCGCTGCCCGGAGTTTTGGCGTTGCTTGAACTCGGGTATCGACTTTTCCTGCCAGCGAGACCAACGCTGGTAGCTATGTTTGGAAAGTGGCAGCGTCTCAAGAACTTTCGCGCGCGACCCGATGACCCAACGACACTGAGTGCTGAGTGAGATCATGTAATGACACGCTCAGCGATCATTTCTGGGCGACCTGAGAAGGAGTTGACCAATGAAGTTTCATAGGACCCGCAACGATTTGGAGTCCAACACCAAGACCACTGTAGCGGCACTTCTCAACGCCCGCCTGGCCGATGCGATCGATCTCGCCCTGATGACGAAGCAGGCACATTGGAACCTGAGGGGCCGCCAGTTCATCGCCGTGCATGAAATGTTTGACGGCTTCCGGGCCGAGATTGATGGGCATATCGACATTCTGGCGGAGCGCATCGTGCAGCTTGGGGGAATCGCACTTGGTACGACTCAGGCAGTGGCGGAGGGCTCAACACTCAAGGCTTATCCGGCTGATCTCATAAGCGTGGATGACCATGTTGCCGCGCTGGCGGAACGCTATGGCGATCTTGCCAATGCGACCCGTGCAGCGATCGAGGCATCAGACGCAGCTGGCGATGCGGGAAGCGCTGACATATTCACGGCATTCTCGCGGTCGCTCGACAAGGCGCTGTGGTTCCTGGAGTCCCACGAGGTCGACAAGGCTTGAACGGTCGCACCTGTTGATGCCAGACATGAGTGCGAGACCTTCCAGTTATCGAGATGGGCATTCAAATGCGAGACTCTATTGCCACGCGCGCTCAAGGACTGGCACAACTGCAAGGCTTCGTTCGTGCGGTGGGGCGGCGCTATGCCAACTGGCGAAACTCCCCTTACATCACCCGCGAGCCGCTGCATGATTGGGCGAAGGAGGTGGCGCCTTCTTTGCCGCCCGCAGCATCACTCTCGCCCAATGGCGCCGCGATTGGGATAGCGCGATCCGGCCTGATGCCACCGCCGGGGTCTTCAAGGTCAAACAACAGACCCAGCGCATTCTCGATCAGATGGGTCTGGAATGACGATCACTGATCCGCGCATCGCCCGGCTGATCGTGCTGATCCGTGCCGCCCTTCGACCACCGCCGGGCATCGCGCGGATCGCGGTGGCGCTTGCCCTTGGCTTTCTCTGCCACGGGCTCTTTACTGCGGGCGTTCTGGCAATGATCGTGGCGATGTACTTTGGCCTCAGCGAAAGCCTTG
>JBOFFB010000112.1:0-4757 GCA_051648385.1 Allobosea sp. | reverse complement strand
ACGCTGATCGATGTGGCCCTGCTGGATGCCACCGAGCGCAGCTGGATCGACGTCTATCATGCAAGGGTACTCGGCGAGATTGGGCCGTTGGTCGGAAACGATGAGCAAGCTTGGCTGACAAGGGCATGCGCGCCGCTCTGAGGCGTTAGCCACGCTCGCAGAACATTGTCTGGATTCCGGGTTCTGATCCGCTGGCGCTTCTCGGCCCCGGACATGCGCGGTGGGTTGAGCGCAGCGAACTCATGATGCGTGTTGGCTGTCGTGTGGATGTTATGATATAACACCTTCAAATGCTGCCCCGAGAACCCCACATCGGGTCAGAACGACAGATTGCCACCCTGAAAGACCGATGCCATGTCCGAAAAGATCCCCGTCACCGTTCTCACCGGCTATCTTGGTGCCGGCAAGACGACGCTTCTCAATCGCATCCTGAGCGAGCCACATGGCAAGAAGTACGCCGTGATCGTCAACGAGTTTGGCGAGATCGGCATCGACAATGACCTCATCGTCGGCGCGGACGAAGAAGTCTTCGAAATGAACAATGGCTGCATCTGCTGCACGGTGCGCGGCGATCTGATCCGCATCATTGACGGGTTGATGAAGCGCAAGGGCAAGTTCGACGCCATCATCGTCGAGACCACCGGCCTTGCCGACCCAGGCCCTGTGGCGCAGACCTTTTTCATGGATCAGGATGTCGGCGACAGGGCAAGGCTCGATGCAGTCGTGACGGTGGCTGACGCGAAATACCTGACCGAGCGGCTCAAGGACGCTCCCGAGGCCAAGAACCAGATCGCTTTTGCCGACGTGATCATCCTCAACAAGACGGATCTGGTGAGCGCCGCCGAACTGGACAAGGTGGAAACCACCATCCGCACGCTCAACCCGGCGGCGAAGCTGCATCGCACCATCAAATGTGCGCTGCCGATCGCCGATGTGCTGGACCGCAACGCCTTCGATCTTGACCGCATCCTTGAAATCGAGCCGGACTTTCTCGAAGAAGGACATCATCATCACCACAACGATGATATCCGCTCGATGTCGTTCGAAATCACCGGCGATGTCGATCCGGAAAAGTTCATGCCGTGGATTCAGGATCTGACCCAGGTGCAAGGCCCGGACATCCTGCGCTGCAAGGGCATCCTTGCCTTCAAGAACGAGCCCAGGCGTTTTGTCTTCCAGGGTGTGCACATGATCCTCGACGGCGATCTGCAACGGGATTGGCGTGCCGACGAGACCCGTGTCAGCCGCGCCGTCTTCATCGGCCGCAATCTCGACCGCGAGGCAATCCGCAAAGGCTTCTTTGCGACCGCCGCCTGATCGCCTATTCCAGTCGTCATGCAACCGACCTCGAACACTGCAGCACCCGTTTCGCTCACACAGCACGTTGCCGAGCTTGCGGCAGGCGAACACGTGATCGCAGCAGCGTGGCTGGGCGAGACGCCCGCGCTTGCCATGTCGGACGGCGCGGTATTGATCGGCCCGCAAGACGCGCAGCGCCGCGTCGATGTGCATGGCGCGGCAGGTCTTCTCGTCGCCACCGCAGTGGGCGGCAAGCTTTACACCGGCGGTGGCGATGGCCGCGTCTGCGTGATCGCCGCCGACGCCAGCATGAACGAACTCGCCCGCGACCCTAGAGGCGGCTGGATCGATGCCATCGCCGCGACGCCAACCGGCTCGGTTGCATTCAGCATCGGCAAACGTGTCACGGCGCGCGATGACAAGGGCGGATTGAAGCATTTCGAGGCACCGTCGACCGCTCAGGGCCTCGCCTTCGCGCCCAAGGGCTATCGCCTCGCCATAGCGCACTACAATGGCGCGACGCTCTGGTTCCCCAACACGTCGACGCCGACCCAGTTCCTTGAATGGAAAGGCGCGCATCTGGACGCTGCCATCTCGCCCGATGGCCGCTTCGTGGTGACCTCGATGCAGGAGAACGCGCTGCATGGCTGGCGGCTCGCGTCGAAGCCGACCGAAAAGGTCGCGCACATGCGCATGAGCGGCTATCCGGCCAAGACGCGCTCGTTTTCGTGGTCGCATGACGGCAACTGGCTCGCCACCAGCGGCGCGGAAGCCGTGATCATCTGGCCGTTCCAGGGCGATGGGCCGATGGGCAAGGCACCGCGCGAATGCGGCGTGCGCCGCGCCAAGGTGACGCAGGTTGCGTTCCATCCCGGTGCCTATGTGATCGCGGCGGGTTATGAGGATGGCTGCATATTGCTCTTGCGCCTGACGGATGGTTCGGAACTGCTCGCCCGCCCCGCCGTTAAGGACAGCGGTGTTACCGCACTGGCCTGGGACAAGACCGGCAAGCGCCTGATCTTCGGCTGTGAGGATGGCCAGGCCGGCCTCCTCACCTTGCCCGCCTGAGGCCCGCCATGCGGAGCGCGAGATGAGGCTTGGCGGTATCTGGAAAGCGGGGCTCGGATCGCCCAAACCTGATCCTGAAGTCTCGGCGCGCATCAAACACTGGACCCGCACCGCCCTTGGGCTTGACGACAACGCGACCATTTCCATCAACGAAATCATCTGCGCCGACCCCGCCTGCCCGGGTTCAGAAACGGTCATCCTGGTGATGGTCCCCGGCCAACGCACCAAGGCCTACAAGGTACAGGCAGCGATGGCGGAGGTCGGCGAGGAGATGGTGGGAGTGGCGCTGGCATGAAGCGTCAATCGATCAAGCGTCATTCTCGGGCTTGACCCGAGAACCCCAGCATCACCAACTCCAATCTCGCCGGGTTGGTCGGGTCAAGCCCGACCATGACGACAACAGTTCAAAAAAAGCTCTGCGGATCGACATCGACATGCACCCGCACCGAGCCGCGCGCTTTCGGCGCGCGCTTCAGCCAGTCGCGCAGGTAAGATTGCAGATCGACATTCCGTTCGGTCTTGACCAGCAGACGGAAGCGGTGCCGCCCGCGTAGCAGCGCAATCGGCGCTTCGGCGGGGCCAAGCACCATGACACCGGTTGGGGCCTCAGCAGTGCGGGCGAGATCGCGCGCATGGCGTTCGGCATCGTTGCGCTCTGCTGCCGAGACGATCAGCGCCGCAAGCCGCCCGAATGGCGGCAGACCCGCCGCCTCGCGTTGCTCGATCTCGGTGCTGTAGAAACGCTCCGGGTCGCCCGACAGCAGCGCCTTTATCACCGGATGGTTGGGCTGGAAGGTCTGGAGCAGCGCCCGGCCCGGCCTGTCGCCGCGCCCGGCTCGCCCCGTGACCTGTTGCAGTACCTGAAAGGTACGTTCGGCAGCGCGCGGATCGCCGGAGACCAGCCCGATGTCGGCATCGATCACGCCCACCAGTGTCATGCCGGGGAAGTTGTGGCCCTTTGCGACCAGTTGCGTGCCGATGACGATCTGAAATTCGCCATTGGCCACCGCAAGCAACTCCTGCTTCAGCCGCTCCGTTCCCCCCGGAAAGTCGCTTGAGAGCACGATGGCACGCGCATCGGGGAAAATGGTCGCCACCTCCTCGGCCAACCGTTCCACGCCCGGCCCACAAGCCACCAGTGTGTCAGCCTGCCCGCAACTCGCGCAGATTTCGGGCCGCCGCTCGATGTGGCCGCAATGGTGGCAAACCAGCGCCCGGCGAAAGCGATGATCAACTAGCCACGTCGAGCAATTCGGGCACTGGCAACGGTGGCCGCAGGCGCGGCACAGCGTCAGCGGCGCATAGCCCCGCCGGTTGAGGAAAAGCAGTGATTGCTCGCCAGCATCCAGATTGCGTCGCACCTCTGCTTCCAATAGCGGCGATATCCAGCGCCCGCGCGGCGCGGCGTTGCGGGTCAGGTCTACGGCACTGAGCTGCGGCAGGTTGCGCCCGCCAAAGCGCTCCGGCAACCTGACATGCAGGTACCGCCCGCGCGTCGCGTTGACGCGGCTTTCGATCGACGGCGTGGCAGAGGCGAGAATGACCACTGCATTCTCGAAGCGTCCGCGCACCACTGCCATGTCGCGCGCGTGATAGGACACGCCATCCTCCTGCTTGTAGGCGGCCTCGTGTTCCTCATCGACAACGATCAGCGCAAGATCGCGAAATGGCAGGAACAGCGCCGAACGCGCCCCCGCGACCACCAGCGCCTCGCCCGTCGCCACTGCCGCATGCAGCCGCTCACGCTTCCGGCCCGACACGCCCGAGTGCCAAAGGCCGGGCATGACGCCAAAGCGCGCCATGAAACGATCGGTGAACTGCGCCGTCAGCGCGATCTCCGGCATCAGGATCAGGCATTGGCGCCCCTGCCGCACCACTGCCGCAACCGCCTCGAAATAGACCTCGGTCTTGCCCGAGCCCGTGACGCCTTCGAGCAGCGCGGTCTGGAACACGCGCCCTCCGGCCATCTCAGCCAATTGGCGCGCCGCTTCGCCTTGCAGTTCGGAAAGGTCGGGCTGCTGATGATCGGGGTCGGGGCGCGGCGCGGCGTCAGCGCTCGGCAGCGCCTCGACAATGAAGGTGCCCTCGTCGACCAGCGCGTCGATGACGGCATTGGACACGCTGGCCACGTCACAGAGCGCACTTTTCGCAAACAGCAACCCTCCTTCAGCAGCCGCGATGGCGCGGGTTCGGGCCGGTGTCATGCGTTGCGGCGGCGGCCCTGCCAGCCTGACGCCAAGGCGCGGGCGTTCTGGTTTCGCATCGGGCTCGGGTGCACGCAGTGCCAGCGACAGGGCCGAACCACGCGGGCTGAGCGTGTACCAGGCAATCCAGTCCACCAGCTTGCGCAGGCGCTCACCGAGGGGCGGTGTATCGAGCCTGGACAGCAC
>JBOFFB010000111.1:0-3344 GCA_051648385.1 Allobosea sp. | reverse complement strand
GCGCTGTCGATCTGACCGATCAATCGAAGGCACTCGAGTATGGTGTGTTGTCGAAAGAGGCTTGGCACGCGCTGCGCGAGGCGGGCGCGGTCGGTGACGTGGCCGGGCATTACCTTGATCGCGCGGGAACCCCGGTGGCCCATCCGATTGCGGATCGGACAATCAGGATGGATCTGTCGGACCTCAGGGCCATAAATGAAATCGTGTTGGCGGCAGGTGGGGCTCACAAGGTCGCAATCGTCCGAGCTGCGATCGCTGCGCACCTGTGTCACGTCCTGATAACCGATGAAGCATTGGCCTCTGAGTTGCTGAGCTCCAGAGCAAGCTAACATACAGCTTTCGCCAACGGGATACGATGACGGTGTATGAACTGCGGCTTCGTCAGTTCCTTCCATCGATCGATTTGCCCGTTCGGCTACCCCCGCTTGTGGTTTCGCTGACGATTTGTCGGTTTGATAAACCGCTTCTGGCAGATAGTAATGGAGACCCAACCCAAGTCCAGAAGCTCAAATCCCTGCTGGGCAGATTTTAAGCTTGGAGGCTGACGCGAGAAGCTCCTCAATCCAATAGGCATCTCTAAGATGAGGATGAAGCCGCTGCGCCAATGTCAGCTTCGCTGCAGCTCTGCGGGCCACATAACTTTTTGCGTATTGGCTGGTATCGGCCAGGTGTGGCGCTACCTTGCCCGCATCGCGTTGGCTGCATCGCTGATTGATTTTGCTCCAAATGCGATGAAGATGAGGCCGGTAGCACGTGTGATGTGCCGCGCGTGACGGAGAAAGAAGCGCCGGATTATAGCGAGACCCGTCCAGTAAATGACGATCAAATCTGCGATGATGAAGCCGGTCACGCATCCGACCAGAACGACAGCGGAAGAGAACAAGGTCAGGTTGGCCCCATACTGGCCCAAGATCGCGGTCAGCATCGCAAGGGCGAAAGGGTAAGCTTTCGGGTTCGACAGTCCGAAGACAAGGCCGCTGCGCCACGGGTTCGCGACGATCGGCGTTGAGCCATCACCCTTTGCGAAAAGCGCCTTGCCACCGAGCCAGATCAGGTAAAGCCCGCAGGCAATGCCGAGCCAATCGAACAATTCGAAACCAAGTCGCGAGATGCCGACGATGGCAAGCAGCGCCAGGCATGACCAGGCAATGTCGCCGACAAGGTGCGCCGCCAGAAATTTCAACGCTGATGCCCGACCTCGGGTCGCAGACAATGATAGGCTGGCCAGCGTGGCAGGGCCGGGCACCAGCACATAGATCATTCCGGCAAGAATTGCTGCGAAGAAGATGTCCATAGCTCGTATCCCCGACTGCCTGTTGGCGATGGGTAACATTGTTGTTGGAATGATGCGCAGTTTTACAAACACTTTTTCGGGGGCAGTGCTGCTGGAATGGTCCGCTTTCTCGATCCGAGCGAGAATACTGGCAACGCAGAGCTACCGCCGGTATCCGCCAACTGCTTCCTTAAGCCTCCCGCCCGAATTGTGTCTGCTATACTCTCGACTGCGGACGTGGCGGCTTCGAAAGAAGTGGACGCGACCGCCTGGCCGCCTCTCAACGACGAACATCGCCAATGTTGGCAACGGCCCGAGGGCAACACATCAGGACGCCCGCTTGCGCTTCAGCCTCTGCCCAATCAGCGCCATAAGCACCGGCCCCAGTGCAAACTCCCCTGCCCGCGCCTTGTCGGTGAGTGCGCGCAGATAGCCGCCAGCGGACTGGATCGCCGGCGAGCCATTGACCACCACCACGGTCGATCCGGGTGCAAGACCGGGCACGGTTTCGGCTTCCGAGGAATGGATCGAACGCTGCAGGATGGTCGCCACCACGACATGGGCCTCGACCTGCCCCAGCACGGCCTGTGCCTCACGCCAGGCGTCCGGGCTGATGCCGATCATCGGCCTGACCACGCCAGCAGCCGCGAGGAATTCGCTCCAGGTCTTCATCTGCCCACCCGGCGCGTATTCGCGGAGATCCGGACAGGCCTCCACTACCAGCCCAAGCGGGTACGACTTGACCTCGGGCTCGTTCGTGGTCCCCGACAAGGGCTCAACCTTCGGCCCCTCTTCTGTGGAAGGAGGTTCAAGATCTAAGTCGCCATTGGTATTTGAATTAGATTGGTGCGCATCACTTTGATGGTCATTGCACATCGAATCTTGGACATCGATACAAGATTCCAATGTCTTGGTGACATCCAGGCGCAACACGGCGAGGTCGGCAGCTAAGACCTCAAGATCGCGGTCGTTGCGGATGCGCCTCAACGGCGTCATCAGCGCCATGGCGCGCTGCCGGTAGCTCTCCCAATCGCCGGCCAGAGCCTCATCGAGACCAAGAGCGACCGACTTGGACACGTCACGGCGCAGGAGCGAGATGCGCTCCTTGGTGAGGTAGCGCTTCTTCTGTGCGGCGCGCGCTTCCTCGGCCAGTGCCTCGAATTCAGGGGCGCGGGTGACCAGCGGGGTCAAATCAAACCCAAAGGCATCAGAGAAGCGCTCCTGGCCTGATGCGTCCTTGCGGGCGTAGCGCTTGCCGTTGGGGCTATCGCGCCGGATGATCAATCCGGCCTGCACGAGGGCCGTCAGATGCCGCCACAGCGTTGCGGGGGCCATGCCGTGCGCACGGTGGCCAAGCTGCCGGTTGGAGGGGAAGACGATGAGATCGCAGGATGCTGAGGCGCCCTCCCCGCTTGTCGCCAATGGGTCGCCAGCGGTACCCGCGCGGGGCTTGGGCAGCGACAATGCCGTTTCCGGATGAAACGACAACAGTGCGCTGAGCACACTCAAGCTTCGGTCCGAGACGCCGAGGCGCTCTCGGATCTCCGTCAGCGTGCGGCAGATATGCCATTTGTTGACTGCGGCCGGTGCGTTTGATCCGGGCTTGCCAGCCTCATCGATGGCGCGCTTGACCTGCAGCTGCGCTGCGATTTGGCCAAGCGTCGCCTGCCGCCGTCCAAAGGACGTCGTTGGGAAATGTGTTTCCATGGCTCTTGCCTTCATCAGGCAAAAGAAACCCACCCACCAAAACGGCGGCCGACTCTTGACAGTGATTCGCGGAAGTGGTCTTCTCTCAGTCGCCAAACGTGAGAATTGAGATCGCTTCCGGACGGAGACGTCTGGGGGCGTTTTCTTTTGCGGGCGATGCTCCTCGTTGCGGTTGCGGACTAGTCAGCTGTCAGGACTTTGTCGGCCCTGACAGGCAGAATTCCTTCAACAAAGAAGGAAGGCGGGTAGCGACGAACTCCAGAAGGCCGGGTGCGGGCTTGCCACTGACGGTAATCACCAACGCCTTTGGCTTCTCGTCGAGTTTGGCAATGACCTGCCCGCCGTCGTCGAGGACGCGTTTAAC
>JBOFFB010000110.1:0-3622 GCA_051648385.1 Allobosea sp. | reverse complement strand
AGCGCACCGGGCCGCGCCACCAGCGCTTGCACGCGCCTCTCGGTGATCGGGCCGATATCAAGCCGGTCAAGCCTGACAGGGGCTGCGGTGGTGCGGCCATTGGCAGTCGAGACGTTCACTGAGTAACTCAACGTCGCTGGATCGATACCGGCAGCGCGGGCTGTGGCGTCGGTCAGCACGACCGAACTTGCGCCCGTATCAAAGATCATCCGTGCCTCGCGCCCGTTGATGCGACCGGCGATCAGGAAGCTGCCGGAGCCCGAACGCGCAATGGTGACCTGGCCGCCACGTGCCATGACGACATGGCCTGGCGCAATCTCGGCCAGCACGCGGTTGGCCATGTCCTGAAACTCGAAGCGGTAGGCGTAGAAGGCGAACAGGCCGAACAGGATCAACAGCCACAATGCAGCGTTGCGTGCTGCTTCGCGCCAACGACCTTGAAACTCCGACGCACCCCAGCTCAGCGCAAGTAACCCAAAGGCGCTGGCCGAAACCAGAGAGGCGAACATCGAGGGCTCGACACCGGCGATGGTCTCCCCCTCGCCAAAAATGACAAGGATGACCATGGCCGCAATGACGACAGCGAGCAGTACAAGATTGAGCATGTGACTTTGGCCTTTCCGCATTCCATATGGCGCACGGCAGGCGTCTTATGAAGGGGCAGTCCTAACGCGCCAGCCCTGCCGCAAGCCCGACATAGAACCCGATCTCGGCGAGTTGCTGCGCGGCCCCGGCCACATCACCTGTCTGCCCGCCAATCAGACGGCGGCAAAGGCCAGCCAGGACGCTGACCATAAGATGCCCAAGCACCAGCCCGGCAAGCACTCCCCATGGCGGCAGATTGCACACCATCGTCAAGACCAGCGCAAGGGCCAGCGCCAGACCGCCTGCGAACAGCGCCGTCCGGATGCTTGGCTTGCCGACGGCCGCCGAAGCCCCGTATGCCCGCGCTGTCGGCAAGGTGGCAAGCACACGCACCCCCTCGACGCGCGACACCACGGCTGCGATTGCCAGTGCACCGACCATCGCATCGAGCCCGCCGCCGCGCAGGATCGCGGCCAGCGCCGCCACGCGCAGCAACAGCGACAGGCCCAGCGCGCAGCCGGCAAAAGTGCCGATGCGGCTGTCCTTCATGATCTCGAGGCGACGCTCGACATCGTGGCCGCCAAACAGGCCGTCCGCGCAATCGCAAAGCCCATCCTCGTGGAACGCCCCGGTGCTCACCAACAGCACTGCCACGCACAGAGCCGCGCTGAGCAGCGGATCAAGTTTGAGTGCAGCACAAAGCAGGCTGACCAGCAGCGCAGGCAGAACGATCACCAGCGCCGCAACTGGCAGCCCAACCGGCTCGATCCTGAAATCCGGTATCGCGTGTGGGTCGGCTTCTCCCGGCAGGGCAGGAACCGGCAAGCGCGAGTAGAACCTGACGCAGCGTGCCACAGCCAGCGCAAAGCGGGCAGGCGTCACTGTCTCTGGCGAAGCGGGCGTCGGCGAAACGGGAGGGATATCTGTCATGGATTGCGGCCAAGTAGGGTCTGGACGGGCAGGTTCACTTCGCTATAGCAGATCGCACGCATGCATCTGCAAGCCAGTTGCGCCATCTCATCAGGAAAGCACTTGTATGACCTCTTCCGGCTTGCCCTTCGATGATGTCCGCGCCCTGATCAAGTCCATGCCCGGAGCCGACATGGAAGCCATGATAGGCGTGCGCGAGCGGGACCGGGAACTCACCAAACCGGCGGGTAGCCTCGGACGGCTTGAAGAACTCGCCTCCTGGATGGCTGCCTGGCAGGGCAAGAAAAAACCAAGCTGCGACCGTCCGCTGGTCTGCGTCTTCGCAGCGAACCATGGCGTCGCAGTGCATGGTGTGTCCGCCTTTCCGCAGAGCGTGACGCAGGCAATGCTGGAGAACTTCTCTGCTGGCGGGGCTGCGATCAACCAGATCTGCGCTGCCTTCGATTTCGGCTTCAAGGTCTTCGACCTGGCGCTCGACCTGCCGACCGAGGATTTCACCGTCAGGCCCGCGCTCGACGAAAAATCTGCCGTAGCCACTATGGCATTTGGCATGGAGGCGATTTCGGGTGGTACCGATTTGCTCATCCTCGGCGAGATGGGCATCGGCAACACGACATCGGCGGCGGCCATCTATGCCGCGCTATATGGCGGCGGCGGCGGCAAATGGGCCGGTCGCGGCACCGGTGTCGACGATGATGCGCTGGCCCGCAAGATCCTCGCCATCGATACCGCGCTGCACTTGCACCGCGCCCACTTCAATGACCCGCTCGAAATCCTGCGCCGCCTCGGCGGGCGCGAGATTGCCGCTCTGTGCGGCGCGATCATCGCGGCGCGTCTCCAGCGCATCCCGGTCGTGCTCGACGGCTACGTGGTGACGGCTGCCGCCGCCATCCTGCATGCGCTTGATCCGCGCGCGCTCGACCATTGCGTGGCCGGACACCTGTCAGCCGAAGGCGCGCACCGTGAGGTTCTGGTCAGGCTCGGCAAGGTGCCGCTACTGGCACTCGACATGCGGCTCGGCGAAGCGTCCGGCGCGGCAGTGGCTGCCACCATCATCAAGGCAGCGGTCGCAACCCACAACAACATGGCGACGTTCTCGCAGGCGAACGTCGCCCGCAAGGGCTGACGATCAAACCCGCAGCGCCAAAGACACGGCCTTCACCGCAGCTTCGATATCCTCGGCGGTCTGGTAACAGCCGAAACCGAAGCGGATGCGGTCACCGCGCACATCGGTGATGACACGTGCCGCCATCAGCCGCTTGTACATGCCTTGCGCTTCAGGTGTCTCGAAGGTCAGGAAATGTCCGCGCTGGGTCGTCGACATCGGCGTAACAAGCCGCGCCACCTGGAAATCGGCAAGCGTCTCGGCCCGGATACCTTCGAGAAAACGCTCCTGCAAGGCCAGCGCGTGGTGGTGGATGGCGGGCAAGGTCAGCCCGATCTCGGCCATCCAACCAAACACCGCGCGCTGGCGATAAAATCCGATGGGATCAAAGGTCGCGCCCCAGAATCGGCCACCCTTGTCGCCGTATGGCACGCCTTCCTGCTTCGCCGTCAACGCGCCAAAAGCTGCATACCAGCCGGTGTCGCGCGGACGCATCGCGAAGCCAGGCGGACAGTGGATGAAGCAGATGTTTTCTCCAGCCATCGCATATTTGTAGCCGCCCGAAAGGTAGAACACCCGGTCGGAAACGGCGCTCAGGTCCGTCGGCAGCGCCATGAAGCCGTGGTAGCCGTCGATGCAGATCAGCGTTTCAGGGTCCGGCACCGTAGAGGCAAGCGCCGCGATATCGCCCATCGAGCCGCCAGCGTTGAACAGGATCTGGCTGACAAAGACGAGATCGTGCCCGCCTCGCCCCGCCGCAGCGCGCAATCGCTCGGGGAAGCTGGGTAGCGGCTCGTGAGCCACACGTTCGACAATGGCGAGACCATCCTCCTCCAACCTCGCCATCTGGCGGGCGAACGAGTGAAACTCACCATCCGAGGTCAACACACGCGGAGTGCGGCCCGGCGGCAGCGCCGACAACAGACGCGTCACGAAATCATGGGTGTTCGGTGCAAATGCGATGGTAGCCGGATCAGGCAAGCCAAGCAGGCTGGCAATGCC
>JBOFFB010000109.1:0-4443 GCA_051648385.1 Allobosea sp. | reverse complement strand
TTCAGCGAGGCCGGAACGCCGGATGTGCACAATCTTTATGCGCGTTTCGGCACGCAAGGCCCGGTTTTCGTGATCGCAGGTCACACCGATGTGGTGCCGCCGGGCGATCTGGCTGGCTGGAGCCGTGATCCGTTCTCAGGCGAGATCGTGGACGGGGTGCTGCATGGGCGCGGTGCCTGCGACATGAAGGGCGGGCTTGCCGGCATGACGGCTGCGGCGATCCAGTTCACACGCGACAATCCGGATTTTCCGGGCTCGATTGCGCTGTTGGTCACCGGCGACGAAGAGGGGCCTGCAGTCAACGGCACGGTGAAGCTGCTCGAATGGGCGCATGCGCGCGGCGAACGTTTCGATCACTGCATGTTGGGCGAGCCGACCAACCCGGAACGCCTCGGCGACATGATCAAGATCGGTCGGCGCGGATCATTGAGCTGCAAGCTGACGGTCACCGGCAAGCAAGGCCACGTGGCCTACCCCGAGCAGACCACAAATCCGATCCGGGCAATGGTGAAGCTTCTCGCTGCGCTGGAAGCGACCCCACTCGACGCAGGCACGACCTATTTTGGACCTTCAACCCTGGAAATCACCAGTGTTGATGTCGGCAATCCGTCAGGCAACGTGGTTCCGAGCGAAGCGCGGGCTGCCATGAATGTGCGCTTCAACGACACGTGGACGCCAGAGACGCTGGAGGTGGAAATGCGCCAGCGGTTCGCTTCGGTCAGCATTGCAGGACGCTATGAGGCGGTTTTCGCCAAGACAAACGCTGTGTCCTTCGTGACTGAGCCTGGACCGTTCGTCGACATGGTGTCGGACGCTGTAAAGGCCGAGACCGGGCTAGTGCCGAAGCTCTCCACCACCGGTGGCACATCTGATGCGCGCTTCATCAAGAACTATTGCCCGGTGGTCGAATTCGGCACGGTCGGCAAGACCATGCACCAGGTGAATGAGAGCGTGGCCACAGCTGACATCGAAGGCGTCTGCCGCATCACGCGGCGGGTCCTGGGAGTGTATTTCGGGCGGCAGTGAGGGCTTTTCAATAATCCACGCGCGTCAGGTACAATCCACAAGGCGGCGCAAGGCCCGGGCAGAGCGCGCGGTTTGCTGCAGCCAGAATGCGGGCGATGTCGCGCTGGCCCCATTTGCCGCGGCCAACCGGCAGCAGCGCTCCAGTCATCGAACGGACCTGATGGTGCAGGAACGAGCGGGCGTTGGTTTCGATGCAGATCTCGTCGCCGTGGCGCATCACGTCGAAACGATCCATGGTGCGGATGGGCGAGTTGGATTGGCATTCGGAGGCGCGAAACGTGGTGTAGTCGTGCGTGCCGAGATAGGCCTGTGCGGCATGGTGCATGGCTTCGTGATCAAGCTCATAGGGCACATGCCAGACGCGGGTAGCTTCCAGCGCTGGCGGCGGCCTGCGGTCAAGGATGCGGAAGCGATAGTAGCGCCGCTTGGCCGACAGGCGGGCGTCGAAGATGTCAGGCACAATTTCTGCCGAGATGATGCTGATCGGGTGCGGCCTGAGATGCACATTTGTGGCATCGCGCACGGTGTCGGTCTTCCAGTCCTTGTCGATGTGCAAGCTGGCGACCTGCCCGGTGGCGTGTACGCCCGCATCGGTGCGGCCGGCGCAGCGCAGCGTGACCGGCGCGCCCACAAAACGTTCCATCGCTTCCTCGACGGCCTGCTGTACCGATGGGCCATTGTTCTGCCGCTGCCAGCCGGAATAGGGCGTCCCATCATATTCGATGGTGAGCTTGTAGCGCGGCATGTCAGGAAACCGAGAGCTTCGAGCCTGCGCTGAGCCGTGCGCCACGCAGGAACTCGTCTGCAGCCATGGCCGACTTGCCGGCGCGCTGGACCTGCAAAAGCTGGAGCGCGCCCGCGCCGCAAGCGACAGTGCCAGCGCTGTCCAGCAGTGTGCCGGGGCTGCTGGAACCTGTGCCGAGGCGCGCTTTGAGCACCTTGAGCCGTTCCGGGCCTTTGCCGAGATCAACCTCGAAGAAAGCTCCCGGAAATGGCGACAAGCCTCTGATCTGGTTATGCAACTCTTCTGCGCGCATCTGCCAGTCAATCCGACTGTCAACATTCGTCAGCTTTGCAGCATAGGTCACGCCAGCCACGGGCTGCGGCGTGAAACCCAGCGAGCCGCGCTCGATGGCGGCGACCGCGCGCACCATCAAATCGGCACCTAGCGCTGCCATGTGGTCATGGAGTTCGCCTGCTGTCATGTCGGGCCCGAGCGCGATTTTCTCGACCATGCCGACAGGGCCCGTATCGAGGCCTTCGTCCATGCGCATCACACAGACGCCGGTTTCGGCGTCGCCTGCCATCACGGCGCGCTGGATCGGGGCAGCGCCGCGCCAGCGTGGCAGGAGCGAGCCATGCAGATTGAGGCAACCATGCACGGGCGCATCGAGAATCGGTTTCGGCAGTATCAGCCCATAGGCGACCACAATCGCCAGATCAGCGTCGTACGCGGCGAATGCGTCCTGCTCCGCCGTCCCTCGCAGTGATTTCGGGTGCAATACCGGGATGCCAAAGCGCTCCGCCGTGCGATGCACTGGCGAGGGGCGCAACGCGAGCCCGCGCCCACCCTGCGCTGGCGCGCGCGTGTAGACAGCTGCGATCTCGTGCCCTTGGCCCATCAGTTCTGTGAGCGTCGGCACGGCAAAATCGGGCGTGCCCATGAAGATCAGGCGCAGGCTCACAATGTGGTCCTCACGCGCCGCGCTCGCGTTCCTTGGCCAGCTTGGCGAACTTCTTCACGCAGCGGTCGCGTTTCAGTTTCGAAATGTGGTCGATGAACAGAATGCCATCGAGGTGGTCGATCTCGTGCTGGATGCAGGTCGCCATCAGCCCGTCGGCCTCGATTTCGAGCGTCTTGCCGTCGAGATCCATGTAGCGCACCTTGACCGCCGCAGGGCGCTCGACCTCCTCATAGAACTCAGGGATCGACAGGCATCCTTCCTCATACACGCCGATGTCTTCCGACTCGGCGATGATCTCGGGATTAATGAAGACGATGGGGCGTTTTGCCTCGTCCTCCTTGGCGAGGTCGATGGTGACCACGCGTTTGGCCACGCCGATCTGAATGGCTGCGATGCCGATGCCTGGCGCGTCATACATGGTATCGAGCATATCGGCGGCGAGTTGCCTGATCTCGGGCGTGATCGAAGCCACCGGCTCGGAGACCAGCTTGAGCTTGGGATCGGGCAAAATCACGATGGGGCGGATGGGCATGGCTTGTGAACCTGAAAGAGACCTCGACCGGCACATAGTTTGTCATGTGCGAAACGTCAATTCGTTCGTTTTTTGTTCTTTTCAAGAATGAACAGTTGGGTTAGATTTGCGAGATGCAGGGAATCGCGCTCGTCATTGGTGATTACGCCATCAGCTATCTGCAGCTCGCGCTTGGCTTCGGGCTGGCTGTTGTGCTGCTGCTTGGCTGGATGGTGCTCAGCCTGCGCCGTTCCAGCTTCGAACGCACGCTGGAAGCTGCCGCTGCGACCGAACGTGCTCGCGAGATGGACGACAAGGTTGCAGAGATGAACCGGCTGCAATCCGAACTGACGAGCCGCATGCAAACCATGGCCGAGATTTTCGGCTCCCGGCAATCGGACATGACGAGGGCAATGACGGAGCGGCTTGACGGCTTGCGCACCAGCGTGGGGCAAGGTCTGGAGGCCAGTGGCAAGAGCACGACCGAATCGCTGATGAGGCTCAACGAGCGCCTGGCAGTGATCGACAGCGCGCAGAAAAATCTGACCGATCTGACCAGCGAGATGGTCACGCTGAAGGATGTGCTGTCGAACAAGCAGGCACGCGGCGCCTATGGCCAAGGCCGCATGGAAGCGATCGTGCGCGACGGGCTGCCGGCCTCGGCCTATGATTTCCAAGTGACGCTGTCGAACCGGACGCGGCCCGATTGCGTGATCTCGCTGCCGGGCGACACACGCAAGCTGGTGGTCGATGCGAAGTTCCCGCTGGAAGGCTTTACCGCTTACCGCACAGCTGAAACGGATGAGGCGCGCAAGTTGGCCGCTGCCCGCGTGCGGACCGACATGGGTTTGCACATCAAGGACATCGCCGAGAAATACGTCGCTGCGGAAGAAACACAGGACATGGCACTGATGTTTGTGCCGTCCGAGGCGATCCATGCCGATTTGCACGAGCATTTCGAGGATCTGGTGCAGCGCTCGCATCGGGCGCGGGTGGTCATTGTCTCGCCGTCGCTGCTGGCGCTGGCCATTCAAGTGATGCAGTCGCTGGTGCGCGATGCGCGCATGCGAGACGAAGCGCGCGTCATCCAGAGTGAGGTGACCAAGCTGCTCGACGACGTGCGCCGCCTTGGTGATCGGGTGGAAAAGCTCGATAACCACTTTCGCCAGGCCAGCGATGATGTCGCGCAGATCCGCACCTCGTCCGACAAGATCGTCAAAC
>JBOFFB010000108.1:0-8346 GCA_051648385.1 Allobosea sp. | reverse complement strand
TCCCGCATCAGGTTCAGCCGCCTGATCGCAATCGGATCCATGCCGAGCGCCTCGGCAGCCAGATCGACAAGGCCCTCGGTGACGGTCGTGGCGATGGGATGGCCAACGGCACGATATTGGCAGGTCGGTGCCTTGTTCTGGAGCACGACCGTGGTGCTGCAGCGGTAATGCACAAAATCATAAGGCCCGCCGCACAGGTTCACCACCTGGTTGCCCTCGATGGCACTGGTGCGCGGATAGACCGAATACGGCCCGATGCCAGTCAAGTCCTCGATGTCGAAGCCGACGATGCGGCCATCGTTCATCACGGCGATCTTGCCGGTAATACGGTGATCGCGCGCGTGGATGTCCGACACGAAACTCTCGAAGCGGTCGGCGATGAACTTTACGGGTCGCCCGAGGATGCGCGACATCGCCGCCACGGCCACTTCGTCCGGGTAGACATGCACCTTGATGCCGTAAGAGCCGCCGACATCCTTGCAGATGACGCGGACATCACCCTCGTTCATGCGCAGTTGCTTGGCGAACACGCCCTGCATCATGTGCGGGGCCTGCGTCGACTGATGCACCGTCAGCGTGCCATCAGCGGGATTGTAGTCAGCGATGATCGAGCGTGCTTCAAGCGTGACACCAGTATGGCGGCCGGTGTGGAACGTGGCTTGCAGCACATGGTCTGCACCCGCAAACGCCGCGACAATGTCCCCTGCCTCGGCCGTGCGGGTGAACACGAGGTTGTCACCAAGCTCGGGATGGATGATCACGGCACCCTCATCGAGTGCGGTTTCCATGTCTGCTTGCGCCGGCAGTGGCTCCCAGTCGATGATGATCTCGCCTACTGCATCTTCGGCATGGGCGATGCTGTCGGCGACCACGGCCACCACCGCCTCGCCCTGCCAGGTCGCACGGTCCAGCGGCAAAGGATGCTGCGGGGCGGACTTCATGCCCTTGAGGTGCGCCAGCGTCGCCACCCACGGGTCGCATACTTTGGCGAGATCAGCACCGGTGAACACGCGCACGACGCCGGGCATGGCGGTCGCCGCCGACACATCAATCGAGCGGATGCGCGCATGCGGGTGCGGCGAGCGCAGGAAGGCCACATGCACGAGGCGCGGCAGCGTCACATCGTCAGTATAGGTGGCGCGGCCCTGCACCAGCTTGCGCACATTCGGGCGTGGCACGGAGCGACCGATATAGCTATTGGGCAGGTCCTCGCGTGACAGGCCAACTGATTGGGGGGTGACGGGTCTGTTCATGATGCGCTTGCCTCAGCCATGCGCTTGCGTGCCACTTCCTCAACCGCATCCACGATGGCCTGATAACCGGTGCAGCGGCAGTAGTTTCCAGACAGATGCTCGCGGATGGCGGCACGGTCTGTGGTGCAATGGTGATCGAGCAGGTCGGCAGCAGTCATCAGCATGCCCGGTGTGCAGAAGCCGCACTGCGCCGCGTTGCGCGCCACGAATGCTTCCTGCAAATCTTTGATAGCACCGCGCTCGCTGAGGCCCTCGATGGTTTCGACCTGCGCGCCATCGAGACTTGCGGCCAGCACGAGACAGCCGCGCACGATCTCGCCGTCAACACGCACCGTGCAGGCCCCGCAGACGCCATGTTCGCAGCCCGCATGCGAGCCGGTGAGGCCAAGATCTATCCGCAGGAAATCGATCAGGTGCCGGCGCGGCTCGACGGTTTTCGTGACGCGTTCGCCATTCACGGTGAGACTTACATCGATACGCGTACTCATGCCGCTGCCTGCCTCGTTTCCATGAAACTTCCCAATGCACGCCCGGTCAGCACGCGCGACAGGTGCAGCTTCATCGCAGCGGGGCCATGCAGGTCATCGGGCGGATCGAGATCGTCGGCCAATGCCGCCTGCGCTGCCGCAATCGACGTATCTTTCAAAGTCTTGCCCACCAGCGCCGCCGAGGCTGCCCTCGCCTGCACCGGCGCTTCGCCAACACCGAAATAAACGAGCTGGGCAGCACTCACCACGCCATCGGCCACATCCACACTGCAGGCGAGCCCGGCCATGGCGTAGTCGCCACTGCGGCGCGCAATTTCCAGAATACTGGTGTGCTGGCTCGGGCGCTGCTTAGGCACTTCGATGGCGACGATAATCTCCTCATCGCGCATCTCGGTTTCGTAGAGCCCCAGAAAGAACGAAGCGGCTGGCACTTGTCGCTCAGCATGCTCGGACGCCAGCATGATTGTTGCACCAAGCGCGACAAGACATGCGGGCAATTCGGCAGCGGGATCGGCAAAGGCAAGCGAGCCGCCAATCGTGCCGCGATTACGGATGGCGGGGTGGGCGATCAGCGGCACGGCCATCTGCAACAGTTGGGCATGTGCCGCAATGACCTCAGAACGCTCAAGCTCCACGTGCCGCGTCAATGCACCAATGCGGAGCATGTCACCATTGACCGCGATGCCCTTGAGCTCGGACAACCGCGAGATGTCGATGAGAACGGAGGGTTGGGACAGCCGAAACGCCAGTGTCGCCAGCAAACTCTGGCCACCAGCAATGATCTTGGCATCAGGCCCAGCCTCGGCCTTGATCTTCCAGAATTCGTCGAGCGTCGCTGCGCGCACATACCCGAAGGCAGGCCATTTCATTCCTTGAGTGCTCCTCGGCGCGGCACCACCCCTGTTTGATCGGAATGTTTCGCCTTGCTTACTCAACAAGTAGACGGAGCCCGGCCAAGGTCAAGGGAAGATGCTCAAGCGTTCACCGTCATCGAGATCTGTCACCCATCAATGATCGCCACGGCCCGCGTCCAGCCTGCTGACGCCCCCGCGATCTTCACCGGAAAACACGACACCATGAAGCCATGATCGGGCAGGCTTTCGAGGTTGCTCAGTTTCTCGATGTGGCAATAGCCGATGTCGCGGCTCGCCTTGTGGCCTTCCCAGATGATCGACGGGTCGCCATCGCGCTGGAAACGCTCACGCGTCGCGGAGAACGGAGCGTCCCAGCTCCAGGCATCGGTGCCAGCAATGCGCACGCCCCGCGAAGTAAGATAGAGCGTTGCCTCTCGCCCCATGCCGCAGCCCTTGTCGAGATAGTCTGCCTCGCCATAGGCTCTGCCGGCAGCGGTGTTGATCAAAACGATATCGAACGGTTTCAGCACATGGCCGATACGCTTCAACTCCGCTTCGACCTCGTCGGCAGTGCAGACATGGCCATCCGGCTTAGCGCGGAAATCAAACTTCACGCCGGGTGCGAAGCACCAATCCAGCGGCACCTCGTCGATGGTGATGGCGCGCTGGCCTCCGCTCATGGTGGAATGGAAGTGGTACGGTGCGTCGAGATGGGTGCCGTTGTGGGTGGACAACGAGATGTTCTCCACCGCCCAGCCCTCGCCATCGGGCAACTGGTCTTCGCGGAGCCCCGGAAACATCGAGGCGACCTGCGCCGCACTCTGGCGATGGCTGACGTACTCAATCTGCGGCAGCATCATCGGCGGATCCGATGCAATGCCCGCCTGCAACGCCACCGATATGTCGATGATGCGGCGCGCCATATGTCAGCTCTGGCTGGTATAGATCAGCGCCGAGCGGTTCTCCTCGGACTGCGCATGCACCGCCGACAATAGCCTGATGCCGGTCACAACAGTGCGGTCGATGCTTTTGGCGTCCGGCCAGTTGATTTCGATCAGGTTGCCGGCTGGATCGCGGATATAAAGCTGCAACTGCCCGGCTGGAGTCTCGAACAGGTGGTAATTGTTGAATGCGTCCTGTGCGAAGCAGCCAAGCTCCCTGGCGCGCACGTAGACCGCCTCGAAATCATCGACGTCCAGCGCGAAGTGCGCGTACTGGCTCGAGGGTGTATCGACCTGAAACAGGTGCAGCTGATTGTCGCCCATCTTCAGCCATTTGACCTTGATGCCGAAGTTCGGGGATGGAATGCGCGTCATCCCGAACATATCCTCATACCAGCTCAGGGATGTCTCTAGGTCGATGGCGCGCACGCTGACATGGTTGAATCGCAGTGCTTTCACGACGGGCTCCTGTTTGAGGCGTGCAATATACGTGGCCAAGTTCGCACTCAAGGCAAGGGCCATGAGATCATCTGGCGCACGCCGCACGCTTTGTGCAATGTTGGCACATGACCCAACTTGACGTTCAATCAAACCGCTCCGCCGCCATCATCGGCGGCTCGATCGGTGGCCTTTTCGCTGCGCTGCTCCTGCTACGGGCCGGGTGGGATGTGAACATATACGAGCGCAACTTGCGCGAACTGGCAGGCCGCGGCGCGGGCATTGTCACCCATCCGGCTTTGAATGTAGCGCTGGATGCGGCGGGCATTGCGCCGTCCGAGGAACTTGGCATCGCGATTGCTGGCCGCCGTACCTTCGCGCGGGATGGCACGATGGTCGGCGAACTTGCGTTTGCTCAGGTCAACACCTCTTGGGACCGGCTGTTTCAGCTCCTGCGCGCTGCGCTGCCTGATGGGCGCTACCATCTGGACAAATCGCTGAGCGGCATCACGCAACATGCCGCTGGCGCAACCGCACGCTTCGCCGATGGCAGCGTGGCAAGCGCCGATCTCGTCATCGGGGCCGATGGCTTCCGGTCATCAGTCCGCGCAACCTTCCTGCCAGACGTCACGCCCGCCTATGCCGGCTATGTTGCATGGCGCGGGCTGGTCGACGAAAGCGCCATGTCGCCGGGTGCGCAGGCTGACCTGTTCAGCAGTTTCTCGTTCTGCCTGCCGCCGGGCGAGCAGATGTTGGGCTACCCGGTGGCCGGCCCCGATCATGATCTCAGACCCGGCCACCGGCGCTTCAACTTCGTCTGGTATCGTCCTGCGGCTGAGGGCAGCGAACTCAGGCGCCTGCTCACCGATGACAGCGGCACCTGTCATGATGTCTCGATCCCGCCACCCTTGATTGCAAAAGCCGTGATTGCGGAAATGCGCACTGCCTCGCAAGCCAGCCTTGCGCCATGTTTTGCCGAGGCCGTGGCGTTGACCACAGCGCCGTTCTTCCAGCCAATCTACGATCTCACCGTGCCGCGCATGAGCCAGGGTCGCGTGGCGATCCTTGGCGATGCCGCATTCGTGGCACGGCCCCATGTCGGCGCAGGCGTGACCAAGGCCGCCGAAGATGCAATGGCGCTTGTCTCTGCCTTATCCGAGCATGCCGACATCGACACCGCACTCGCAAGTTTTGACACGACCCGAACAGCCATCGGCCATCGCATCATCACCCGCGCCCGGCATCTGGGGGCCTACATGCAGGCTCAGGTGCTGACCATGGCCGAGCAGGAAGCCGCCGAGAAACACCGCTCCGCCGCAGCCGTGATGCGCGAAACCGCGTCGCTGGCCTTCCTCGACGCTTGATGCAACGGAGCCTTCCACATGCCACTTTACTGCGTTCATGGCCTCGATCATGTTGACCGCCAGAGTGTTCGCGAGGCGAACTATTCCGCCCATCGCAGCTATCTCGAAACCGCAGCCGAGGCGGGCATCACGCTCCACGCATCAGGCCCGCTGACAACCGAAGACGGCGGACGCATGATCGGTAGCCTTTTCATCCTCGAAGCCGCAGACCATGCCGCCGTGGTCGCCTTCAATGCAGATGACCCGTTTGCCAGGGCCGGGCTCTGGGCACATGTCAGCATCAACCGCTTCAACCTCAGAATTGGACGGGTGGGCACGTCGCCCGACGCCTGACCATCCATCCGCACCACCATCGGAGCCACCCGCCATGACTGACACCAGCAACCTCGCCTATTTCAGCGAAGAACACTCCGCCGAGGTGGTCAACGCCCGTATCGACGCCAGAACTGCCGATCCGCGCCTTGCCAGTGTCATCGCCAGCCTGACGCGGCACCTGCATGCCTTCGTCAAGGAGGTCGAGCCGAGCCACGAGGAGTGGCTGGCAGGGATCAGGTTTCTCACCGAAACCGGACACATGAGCACCGAGTGGCGGCAGGAATTCATCCTGCTGTCCGACATTCTCGGCGTATCGATGCTTGTCGACGCGATCAACAGCCGCCGTCCATCAGGCGCGACCGAGAACACCATTCTCGGTCCATTCTACGTCAAGAACCCGCCGACATTGCCGGATGGTGCCAACATCTGCCAGGACGGCAAGGGCGAGCCCTGCCTTGTCAGAGGTACTGTCCGCGACACAGACGGCAAGCCCATTGCCGGCGCGCTGGTCGATGTCTGGCAGACCAATGATGAGGGATTTTATGATGTGCAGCAAAAGGGCATGCAGCCCGACATGAACATGCGCGGCGCTTTCCGCACGGATGCCGCCGGCCGCTACAGCTTCCGCACCGCCAAGCCGCGCCACTATCCTATTCCCGCCGACGGCCCTGTCGGCCAGTTGCTGGGCCAGCTTGGCCGCCACCCCAACCGCGCAGCGCATATCCACGCCATTGTCTCGGCTGATGGACACGACACCGTCATCACCCACATCTTCGAGCCGGAATGCGCGTACCTGCGCGAAGACGCTGTCTTCGGCGTCAAGCAAAGCCTCATCGGCACATTTGTCTGGCAAGACGGAGCCAATGGCTTCTGGGACGTGGAGGTCAATTTCGTTCTGGCACCAGCGACCGGCAAGACTGCCATGGTCCATCAGGTCTGATGTGAATGGTGGGTGATGTAGGGCTCGAACCTACGACCCGCTGATTAAGAGAAAGGAGCGCGGCATAATCATAGCTGATCATTTGTGATCATTCCGCGCCTAAAGCATTGATATTCTGGCGATACCCGCTTACTATTGTGATCGATAGACATCATTGGCGTTCAACATGATGCTTCCCATGTGCTTCCCAAATCGATCCAGCCGCTCCCTTGCCGAGGTCATCGCCATGAAATTCACCAAAGCCAGTGTCGCCGGATTGGTCTTGCCTGCAGGGAAATCAGAGGCCATCGTGTTCGATGATGACCTGCCGGGCTTCGGGCTTCGCATTCGGGCAGGAGGCAAGCGGTCTTGGATCGTGCAGTACCGCGTCGGCACGAAGCAACGGCGTGTTTCGCTTGGCAGCGTCGGCGCGCTTGGGGCCGAGGAAGCCCGGAAGGAGGCGCGGAACGCTCTTGCAAAGGTCCAGCTTGGAGCCGATCCGCAGACGGAGAAACGACAGGCACGCGCCAAGGCATCCGCGACGTTTGGCGCATCGGTCGAAACATTCCTCGGACGCCCTGACTTCACCCACTTGGCCGCCAAGACACGGCAAGACATGTCGCGATATTTGCGGATCGTGGCCAAGCGTCTGCACGAGATCGGGCTCGACAACGTCAAGCGGCGCGACATCGCGGCTTTGCTGGCCGACGTGGGCAATCAGCGCGGCGCGCCCACCGCCAACCGCACCCGGGCTGCACTGTCATCCTTTTGGTCATGGGCCATGGGCGCAGGCATTGCGCAGGAGAATCCTGTCATCGGCACAAACAAGGCCGAGGGCGATGCGCAGCGGGAACGCGTGCTGGCCCCGGACGAACTCCGGGCCATCTGGCAGGCCTCCGAGGAGAATGATTTCGGCCACATCGTGCGGTTGCTAATCCTCACCGGGCAGCGGCGTGAAGAAATCGGCAGCGCAAAGTGGTCCGAGATCAGCAGCGATGGCCGCACACTGGCGCTTCCGTCATTGCGCACGAAGAACGGACGCCCTCACGATGTGCCGCTGGCTCGCCAAGCACAGGCCATCGTGAGCGCGCTCACGCGAGGCGACCGAACGCATCTGTTTGGCGACAGGGACACCGGCTTTCAGGGCTGGTCCAACTCAAAGGCTCGCCTCGACGAGCGGGCCAAGCTGGGGGCCGGGCAAGGGGCGTTTGCCGAACCATGGCGGTTGCATGATTTGCGTCGCACCGCAGCAACGATGATGGCGGAGATCGGCGTGCAGCCTCACATCATCGAGGCTGTTCTGAACCATGTGAGCGGGCACAAGGCGGGCGTGGCGGGCATTTACAATCGCGCTGCATACGCGGCAGAGAAGCGGCAAGCGCTTGATCTATGGGCCGAGTATGTCGCCGCGCTGGTGGCCGGGTCGGAGCCAAAGGTTGTGCTGCTCAAGAAACAAGCTTGAACCCATGGCGCGTAGAGCCCGCAAAACCGAAGCATCAGACGCAGCAACACACGATTACCGTTGGGCAACCGAGCAGCCAATTGAATTGGATTTCCCCCCAATTGCGGACCCCAAGACGGGCGTTCCAGCCCTAGACCTCCGCTCTTTTCCAGAGAGGATGGAAAAGCTCTCAGTTCTTGCCGATCATTTCGTGCCGGGGAGACAAGGCCCGCCAGGGTGGGGATTGCAACTGGCGTTCGCAATTGCCTTGCATTTCGTACCCGGCTTCAAGGTCAGATATACCAGCAGGGCCTACGCAGCACTTGTTGCAGG
>JBOFFB010000107.1:0-2838 GCA_051648385.1 Allobosea sp. | reverse complement strand
GCATGTAGCCGACCCGCTCGAAGGAACTGACCTGCGAACCAAAAGCCATGTGCAGCAGGAACGCCGTGAAAAGCGTCGCCATGGTGATCGCGAACGGAAAGAACCCGTTCATCGGGCGGCGGCGGAAATAGCTGGCGAGATAGCCCAGATGCGCCGGCAGAAACTCGTCAGGGATGTTGGGCGCACCAAGGAAGATGTTGATCTTGGACGACAGCCGCATGATCCACAGGATGGCGAAGGTCCACAGCGCGAACTGGTTGGGCGCGCCCCAGGTCAGGAGGCCGATCAGCACGCCGGAGGCAAGAATACCGATCTCGTGGTCGATGATGGTTTCGGATGCCTGTTTGAAGCGCTTGAACCCCATCGTGCCGGGATCGGCAGGGACGCGCCGCGGCCCCGACAGATAGCCCATCAAGAAAGCCATTTCGTTCCAGCCCCAGATCATCAGGGCGCACAGGAAGGCGATGTAGGCCCCTGAAGCAGTTTCCCAGGTGCTGGTAACATAAATTCCGCCCAGAGCGACGGCGGACAAGGCTGTCGCCCCCGCCATGCTCCAGCGAAAGGAGGCGCGGCCAAGACCATCCAGATAAAGGATGAGGCCCGTGCTCAACCACCACACGAAAATGGCGACCAGAAGGGGCAGCCCGATCTCCGACATTCTGCCCGCTCCTTTCGTGTCAACGCGCCAAAAAACGCTGCGCCAAGACCATCACCAGGCCGGGGCCAGGCGGATGTCCTTTGGCAGTTCATGGGACTTCACCGGGATCATGAAGAGCCTCAGGAACGTCAGCGCTCCCGACACTCCGAGCCCGAACCGCTTGATGCGGCCAGACAATCCGCCCTGTTGCTTGGCCAACTCCGTTGCCTCGACGATCTCGCGCATCCTGCGCAGGCAGGTCATGAAGGCCGGATTGTCGATGTCGATGGTGAAGGGGAAAACCTGCTTGGAAATCTCGGAGGTGATGCGAAAGACCCGCATGTCGTATTCCTCGATCGAGATTCCGAGCGCCTTGTGGAACTCCGGCCGCATGTTGTCGCGCACGAACATGGTGGCATAGACCGCGAGCAGGAAGAACCTGATCCACAGCTTGTTGCCACCCTGCAGCAGCTTCGGGTCCGAGCGCATCAGGAGCGCAAACGCCTCGCCATGGCGGAATTCGTCGTTGCACCAGTTGTCGAACCACTTGAAGATCGGGTGGAAACGCCGCTCCGGATGGCTTTCCAGCAGCCGGAAGATGGTGATGTAGCGAGCGTAGCCGATCTTCTCGCTGAGATAGGTGGCATAGAAGATGAACTTGGGCTTGAAGTAGGTGTACTTCTTGGCCTTGGTCAGGAAACTCATGTCGACGCCGACGTCGAAATCCTTGAGCACCTCGTTGATGAAACCCGCATGGCGGCTCTCGTCACGCGCCATGAAGGAGAACAGCTCCTGCATGTCGGGGTTCTTCATCCGCTTCTTGATTTCGGAATAGAGGATGCAGCCCGAGAACTCGGCGGTCAAAGACGATACGAGAAAATCAAGCAGCTCTTTCTGCAGCTCGTCGCTGAGCACGGACGGATCGAACTCGAAATCGTCGGGACGCTTGAAGTGGTTCTTGTTCGGGTCGGCCCGCATCTCGGCCATCAACCCGTCCCACTCGCGGCGCACGAGGCTGACATCGATCTTGTCCATCGC
This sequence comes from Allobosea sp., assembly GCA_051648385.1. Classification (GTDB taxonomy): domain Bacteria; phylum Pseudomonadota; class Alphaproteobacteria; order Rhizobiales; family Beijerinckiaceae; genus Allobosea. The sequence goes on along the minus strand of JBOFFB010000107.1, from coordinate 1,163 downwards.
GTCATGGTCGGTCGTGTAAAAGCGCGGCGAAAGGACCGTGTCCTGGGTCGCCATGTTGGTGACGTAGTTCGGGGCTCCGCCCCCACCTTCCTGCGGTATCATCGTGCTCTCCCTGCTGAAAACCCGACTTCATAGAGCTCGGTCAATTCCAGATAGGCGGTGATCTTGGTCACAAAGCGGTCCAGTGCGGTCGCGCGCGTCACGGTTGCCATGCGGCGCACGACCTGGTGCTCGCCAAAGGCAATGGTGGAGGGCGCATCATGCACGATGACGGTGTCGCCGGGTCCAACTTCGATGCCTTCCAGCTCCACATGTGCGTGCACGAACTCGGCGGTGTTGAGCAGATCAACGGTGCACGGAACCTGCACGCTCGCGCCGCCACCAAGAAAATACCGAATCATCTGCCGTTCCTTTTCTATGGCAGAAGCCTGGCAAAGGCCTCCACATTGCTAGGGCCGAAGGAACTCAGCACGATCTTGATCTTCGTGGCCGTGTCCTCAAGCGTCAGGCGGCCATCAGCGTGTCGTGCCAGGCGGAATGGAGGCTCGGGTCCAAACTCGCCAAGACGGCGTTCGCGCGCTCGCCCGCGCAGAACACCCCTGATGAAACCACCTTGTCCCGGCTCAAGGATCGTGACGATGGCGTCGTTCGAGGCATCAAGAATGCCCACGGAACCATCGGCCCGATCAGTAAACCGGAGGTCACGATACTGCACAATGGCAGGCTCCGGCATCCGTAGGATACCCAAGCCTGAATACCGTGCGATGGCCGCAAAAACCACTGTCAGCGCAAGGATCAGCATGATCGCGTGAAGCGGCCTGAACCTGAAACACGTCTTCATGCTGACCACGCCCAAATCACTCTCCCGCACGCCACATTCTCGCACGCCACTCTCCCGCTGCCTCAATGTGCCGGGTTGAGGGCCTGTGAGGGCGCAGCACCGGACGCGGTCTTTTCGCTGCGCAGGGGCGCAGTGCGGGCACCGCTCAGAGCCGCAGCCAGAATGTCAGCCACGCGCCCCGCGTCAGGCAGCGAGCGCAGCATCGGCTCGGGCCTGGCGATCTTCCACGGCCGCATGTTCGGCCAGATCGCGAAAATGGCGATGCGGTCATCCTTCGAGAGCTTGAGCGGGATGTCGCCGGTGCCGTCGCTGTGCAGTTTCA
>JBOFFB010000106.1:0-8027 GCA_051648385.1 Allobosea sp. | reverse complement strand
CGTATTCCGAGCTGGAGAACTGGCTGAAGAATACCCCGCCAGAAGAGTTCGCCACGCGTCGCAGCCAGGCTGATGTGTTTTTCCGCCGGATCGGCATCACGTTTGCGGTTTATGGCGACGAACAATCCACCGAACGGCTCATCCCTTTCGACATCATCCCGCGGGTGATCACAGGGCCCGAATGGTCGATCCTCGATCGTGGTCTGCGCCAGCGCGTCACGGCGCTGAACATGTTCCTGAAGGACATTTACGGTCCGAAGGAGTGCCTCCGCGCCGGCATCATCCCTGACGACCTGATCTATCGCAATGCAGGATATTGCCTGCAGATGATCAACCAGCCCGTGCCGCACGACCTTTACGTACACATCGCCGGGATCGATATCGTTCGCGTGGACGCTGACAACTTCTATGTGCTGGAGGACAATGCGCGCACGCCATCGGGCGTGTCCTACATGCTGGAAAACCGCGAGGTGATGCTTCGGCTGTTTCCAGAGTTGTTCGCCCGCCATCGCGTCGCACCGGTCGAGAATTATCCTGACGCCTTGCTCGCCACCTTGCGCTCGCTGGCACCACGCACCGCCTCGAAAGACCCGGTTGTCGTGTTGCTGACACCCGGCCAGTTCAACTCCGCCTTCTACGAGCACTCTTTCCTCGCCGACAAGCTGGGCATTGAGCTGGTCGAGGGCTCGGACCTGTTCGTGCGCGATGACGTTGTCTACATGCGCACCACGCAAGGGCCAAAGCGGGTTGACGTGATCTATCGCCGCATCGACGACGAGTACATCGACCCCCTCGCCTTCCGTGCCGACTCCGTGCTTGGCGTGCCCGGCCTGATCAACGCCTACAAGGCAGGCAATGTGACGCTGACCAACGCGGTCGGTACCGGCGTGTCGGACGACAAGGCGGTCTACAGCTACATGCCAGAGATCGTAAAATTCTATACCGGCGATGAGCCCATTCTCAAGAACGTGCCGACGCATCGCTGCCGTGAGCCTGATGCGCTGAAATACGTGCTTGATCACTTGCCCGAGCTGGTCGTGAAAGAAGTCAATGGCTCCGGCGGCTACGGCATGCTGGTTGGCCCTCACGCTTCGAAAGCGCAGATCGAGACCTTCCGCAAGAAGCTCCGCGCCGAGCCCGAAGGTTTCATTGCCCAGCCCACGCTGGCTCTCTCCACCTGCCCGACCTTCGTGGCTTCCGGCGTGGCCCCGCGCCATGTCGACCTGCGCCCCTTCGTGCTCACTGGCTCGGATGGCATCCGCTGCGTGCCGGGCGGGCTGACGCGGGTTGCACTCAAGGACGGCTCGCTCGTGGTCAACTCCAGCCAGGGCGGCGGTACCAAGGACACCTGGGTGCTCGATGACCAGGGCTCGGGCCCGTCGAATAGCGGTCAGCGCCAAAGCCAAAGCCAGAGCCAGAGCCAGAGCCAAGGAAACTGATACGATGCTGTCCCGCACCGCAGACAGTCTTTTCTGGGTTTCGCGCTATGTCGAGCGCGCCGAGTATCTGGCACGCATCCTGGAAGCCACGACCCGCCTGTCGAACCTGCCATCAAGCTATGGCGGCGCGGCATCCGAGTGGGAAAGCGCCGTGAAGACTGCTGGTTGCGGCGAGATTTTTGATGAGCATTACAAGACTGCCGATGAGGCCAGCGTCCATCAATTTCTGTGCTTCAGTCCTGAGAATCCATCCTCGATCCGCAACTGCATCGAGATCGCACGGGCCAATGCCCGCGCCGTGCGCACCGCGCTGACCTCCGAGATGTGGGATGCGCTCAACGGTGCCTGGCTGGAGTTGAAGAAGTACGATGGCAAGAAGCTGACGCGCGACGACTATGGCCGCTTCATCGAGTTCGTGAAGTCTCTGTCGCTGACCTTCGACGGCTCCGCCTACCGCACCATGTTGCGCTCGGATGCCTACTGGTTCTCGCGGCTTGGCGTCTATGTCGAGCGCGCCGACAACACAGCCCGCATTCTCGACGTTAAGTACCATGTGCTTCTGCCGGAAACCGAACGTGTCGGCGGCTCGCTCGACTACTTCCAGTGGACGACGATCTTGCGCGAAGTATCGGCGCTGACCGCCTATCACTGGGTTTATCGCGAATCGATCAAGCCATGGTTGGTGGCGGACCTGTTGATCTTCAACCGCCAGATGCCGCGCTCTTTCGCCAGCTGCTATGAAAACATCAGCCGCTTCCTCGATGCAATCGGCGAAACCTACGGCCGCCAGGGCCCTTCGCAACGCATGGCCCGCAAGACGCTCAGCACGTTGTCGAACAGCAAGATGGGTGACATCTACGACAATGGCCTGCACGAGTTCATCACCGAGTTCATCGATGACAATAACCAGCTTGGCAGCATCATCTCGGAGCAGTATCTCGTCTGAACGCTGGCCCCATAACCAGCCTGAGGATCAGCCCATTGCGCATCAGAATTTCACACGAGGCCGCCTACACGTTCGAGCAGCCGGTCCGCTCGGTGAACGCGGCGCTCAGGGTCATGCCGCGGGATCATGAAGGGCAGGTCGTCGTCTCTTGGCGCATCGAGCCGTCAGTGGATGGCCGCTTGCGCTCCGCAGAGGACGCCTTTGGCAATCTGGTGCATCACTTTCAGGCTGAAGGACCGTTCGATGCCCTCGCCATCCGCATCGAAGGCATCGTCGAGACCACCGATACCACGGGATTTGTGCGCGCGGCTGCGGATCCGATGCCGGCACAGGTTTTCTTGCGCGACACTGCGCTCACACAACCGGACGAGGCCATGGTCCTTTACGCGCGCAAACTTGATCGCGCTGGCAAATCCGGGCTTGAGCAATTGCACCTCATGATGGACGCGTTGCACACCGAGTTGAAGCTCGAGGTGCTATCAACCAATGCGCCGGCCAAAGCGTCAGAGGCATTTGGCCTGAGATCCGGGACCGCTGCCGATCTTGCGCACATCTTTTGCGGTTGCGCCCGCGAACTCGGCATTCCAGCGCGCATCGTCGTCGGCTACACGGCACCGGACAGCATTCCGTCCGACGCCAAGACGACCAGCATAGGTGCAAGCCACGTGTGGACTGAAGCCAGGATTCCAGACTATGGCTGGATCGGATTTGATCCGTCGCTCAACCTGTGTCCGGGCGCAGGCCATGTCCGCGTTGCGGTCGGTCTCGACTATGCGGATGCCGCTGCATTCCGGCAAGCGCGTGTCGGTGGCGGTGGTGAGACCTCGCGCAATGTTGTCTCTGTGGCAGCGATTGCCCAGTAGGCTTTGCACTTGCAGACGGCACTCATAGTACTCAGCATATGGGTGCATCAGCCACAAAAATGTGAAATAATCTGTTATATTTCGCCGATTTTTTCCAACGAAGTCGTTAAAAAAACCTCTTCTTTCGCATGTAAATACGATCTTAATTGATTCACGCGATGGTCAGACCGCAATATTTTTTGGTGGCAATCTTGTCTTTGACGTCGCGCTCATCCAGTTTCATCAATCGCGCATCGCTGCTGCTTGGCACGATCATCGTTCTGGTTATCGCCCTGATGGCTGTGACGCTGATGTCGATGACGGCGGAAACCAATCGCCAGGCGGCTCGTAACCAGATGAAGCGACTGGAGCTGGCAATCGCAGCCCAGCTCGCGCAGGCCACGAATGATCTCTCGATTGTGGCATCCAGCCAGGAAGGACGCTTCGGCTCCACAAGGCCGGGACCAGATGTAACGGTCTCGTCACGGCTTGAGAGCGCGTGGCACTTCTTTAGTTTCGATGCGATCTACGCCCTTGACCAGACCGGTAAAGTCATCGCTGGCGCTGAAGCTGGTGAGCCGACATCTGAAAATGCATTCCAATTGATCGCGCCGTATGTGGCGCATCTGGTTGCGCGCGTGAACAACGACCGCCTGACGATGACAAATGCCATCATGCACGATCAGGGAGTGCGCGGAGTTGGGCGGCACCTGAGTGCATCAGCTCTTGTGTACGATGGTGCAAGCCTGACATCGGCCACAGCTATTCCTGTGCAGGCTGGGCAGAATCGGGATGCCAGCACAATTGTCGCTTTGCGCAACCTGCCTGACATGGCACTGCACGATATCGGCCAGCGGTATGGCCTCAACGGGCTCCACTTCAAGACCGGCGTGATTGGTAGTCCGGGCCTCTCCTTCCCCGTCGTTAATGCGAGCGGCGATCAGATCGGCTTTCTGAGCTGGCAGATTGTCGAACCTGGGGCTGCACTTCTCTCAAAACTGTTGCTGGTTTTCATGGCGGGCATCCTTGCGATTGCGCTCGCATTCGGCGTCATAGTCTATCGCCTGCGAATGCTCGGTGCCGAACTGGCAAGCGATGAGCGGAAGGCAGATCGGCTGGCCAGCCATGACCATCTCTCCGGCTTGCTCAATCGCCGCAGTTTCAGCCAGCGTATCAGTGATGAGCTGGAACGTTCCAAACGCAATCATGCAGGATTTGCTCTGCACCTGATTGACCTTGACCGCTTCAAGGAGGTCAACGACACCCTGGGCCATCAGGCAGGTGACGAGGTCATCCGCGAAACGGCGCGACGCATCGCAGATACAATCCGAGGTGCGGATATCGTGGCTCGTCTCGGCGGTGATGAGTTCGCCATTATCCAGACGAATACGGAGACGACGATTGAGGCCGGCGCGCTGGCTATACGGTTGCTAGAGGTTCTGAACCGCCCCATCACGTTTGGTGGTGCAGAGATAACTGTTGGATGCTCAATCGGAATCACGCTTGCTCCGTATGAAGACCGTGATGGCGACGGCTTGATGAGCCTGGCCGATTCCGCGCTCTACGAAGCCAAGAACGACGGACGCAATCGCCATCGCTTCTTCGAGCAAAGCATCGACAACAACATGAAGATGAAGCAGCTCGTCGAGGAAGAGCTGCGCGATGCGATAAAGAACGACCAGCTCGAGTTGCATTATCAGCCACAGGTTTCGCCTGACGGGCAGCGCATTCTGGGTGTCGAAGCGCTGGTTCGCTGGCGCCATCCCGTCCGCGGCCTCATCCCGCCGCTGGATTTCATCTCGCTCGCAGAAGAGCGTGGCCTGATTATTCCGCTGAGCAACTGGGTCCTGCGCCGCGCCTGTGAAGATGGCAAGCGCTGGGACGGCATCAAGGTCGCGGTCAACGTTTCTGCCGCCCAGTTCAAGCAGCCGAATTTTGTGCGCGATCTGGTCGCGAATGTTCATGCGGCTGGTTTTGATCCAACCCGGCTTGAACTCGAACTCACCGAAGGCATGATTGTCGAGGATGAGGAGAAAGCCGAGAAGGCCATCAACGATCTGCGCGAACATGGCATCAGCCTGGCGCTCGACGATTTTGGCACAGGCTACTCGTCATTGATCTACCTGCGCCGCTTCTCTTTCGACAAGATCAAGATCGACCGCTCCTTCCTCGAAGCGATGGAAACCACCGGCGAATCGGCCATTCTTGTGCATTCAGTGGTGCATCTGGGACGCGCCCTGGGCCTGCTGGTTTGTGCGGAGGGCATCGAGACCGAAGAACAACAGCGCTTTCTTCAGGCCGTTGGTTGCCACGAACTTCAAGGCTACCTGTTTTCAAGGCCTGTGCTTGCTGCGAAGATCGACGAACTCCTTGCCAGCCCTGCCCCATTCGCGAAGGCGGCCTGAACACATTCACGGTTCGGCCAGTCGAGCCCTTGCCAGTGCCTCGGGTGTGTCGACATCAAGCAGCACACCGTCGTGCTCGATCATCACTTCGATGACATCGTTCCCGGCCTGCTCCAGCAGCTTGCGGGCACCCGCGTCGCCTGACAATTTCGCGACCTCACTGAACAGACTGCGCGTGATCACCACCGGATTTGCCCGCCGTCCGTCCGCGACAGGCACCACCGCGCGGGCCGTCGCATTGCCAGCGAGATTGTCGATCAGTCGGTTGAGGATGGCAGGCGTAACCAGCGGCATGTCCCCCAGCATCACCAGTGCCGCAGCGCTCGTATCCGGGACGGCATCAATGCCTGTCTGCAGTGACGTCGCCATTCCTTCGGCAAAGCGCGGATTGTGCACAAACGCCACATCAAGTCCGACCAGCGCCAGCGCAATCTCCGTTGCCTGATGCCCGGTCACGACTGTCACTGGCCCGGCCCGCGAGGCAAGCACCGCCTCGACCACATGGCGCAGCACGGGCTTGCCGCGGAGATCTTCAAGCAGTTTGTTGCTGCCCATCCGGCTTGACCGGCCTGCGGCGAGCACAACAGCGGCAACCTGAGGATGATTGGCGTGGACGGCCGGCGAGCGCGGTTGCGGGCGCGTGAAAATCTCCATCAGCAACCCGCCGATACCCATGCGCTGGATATCGTCTCTTTTGACGGAAAGGTCGGCAAACAGGCGCTGCAAAACCCAGTCGAAACCGTTCTCGCGCGGGCTGCGGGCACAGCCGGGCGCACCGATGATGTGCGCTCCGCCAAGCTCGCCGAGCAACAGGAGGTTGCCTGGGTCGACCGGCATGCCCAGATGCTCGATCCGCCCGCCAGCAGCTTCGACGGCCGCCGGGATCACATCGCGCCTGTCCGTGATGGCGGACGCTCCAAACACCACAATGATATCGGCTCGGGCAAGAACCGCTTCAGACAACGCGGCAACCAGCGCGGATGTCTCATGTGGCACACGGAGGTCGTTGATTGCGCTGCACAGCGCCAGGCCCTGCAATCGCTCATCCAGTGCAGCCAGCGTCTTGTCGATCACGCTTGGCTTCAGGCCCGGCAACGTGGTCGAGATCACTGCCACGCGCTTTTTAGTGAACGGCATGACGTGCACCGCATCGCGAAGCAGCATTGCAGCCCTGGTCACGAGAGCCTCTTGAACGGCGAACGGGATGATCTTCACCGTTGCGATCATTTCGCCGACACCGACCTTCTTCAATGGCTGAAGCGTGGCAATCGTGATGGCTTCATCCACCATGTTTGCGGCATCAATCGCGTCAGCATCAATGACCAGAAGGCCATTCTCCCGACTGAACAGGTTTGAACGACCTGTGAAAGGCGCTTCGATCTCGACCCCGAACCCCGCGAGTTCCCCGGCAAGTCGCAATGCCGCAGCATCCTCGCCAAGGTCGCCCGCGTCAGCAAGCGCGACCACGACCTCGCCGACACCCGCAGCGGCCATGCTCTCGATATGCGCCGCTGTTACGACAACGCCCTTTTTGAGCACCAGATCACCCTTGCGCAGGGTATGCGCGACCACACCACCAAGTGCGGCCCGCACCGGGACAGGGCCGAATCTCATGATGCCAAAGCAGCTTTCGCCGCCACACGCTCGGCACGCAGCACGGAGACGATCTCGCCAACGATCGACAACGCAATCTCGGCAGGACTGACGGCTCCGATGTTGAGCCCGATCGGCGCGCGGATGCGGGCGATGTCGGTCGCTGCAAACCCTGCCGCCGTCAGTCGCTCTATCCGCTTGGCATGCGTCTTCCGCGAGCCAAGCGCGCCGACATAGAAGCACTCCGAGCGTAGCGCCGCTTCAAGCGCCGGATCATCGATCTTGGGGTCATGGGTCAATGCCACGAACGCCGTATACTGGTCGAGCGGCACTTGCTTCAGGGCGTCGTCCGGCCATTCCGCAATCAGTCTCACACCCGGAAAACGTTCATGCGTCGCAAAAGCCGTGCGCGGGTCGATCACCGTCATGTCAAGACCAAGCTCGCGCGACATGGATTGCAGCGACTGGCTGATATGTACAGCGCCGGTCACGACAAGCTTCACCGGCGGCACATGCACAGCCAGAAAATACACCTGCCCGCCATGCTCCAGACTGCTGCTCTTGCCACTGCGCAGCGCCTCTGCGAATGCGCCTGCCAGCGGATCGGTGACCCACGGCTCGCGGACAAGCTCCCCTTCCCGCACCAGCCGCTGCACGCCATCCGGCATGGCAGTCACCACCACGCAGGCGCGGCGTGCCGCACGTTCGGCATTCAGCAGTGTGAGCAGATCGAGTTTCACCCAACCCTCTCGACATAGACCTTGATGCGCCCACCGCAAGACAAGCCAACTTGCCACGCCTG